>JAGAAH010000138.1 GCA_017615375.1 Lachnospiraceae bacterium
ATACTTCACGTGTATATTTAAGGATTGCCGGAACGTCTGATGCAATTAAGTTGCCATCCTTGCCTGCGCCTACGATTAACGGACTGTCTTTACGGACGGAGTATATCTCATCAGGATAATCCGCAAAGATTATACCGAGCGCATATGCGCCTTCCACGCGGTGCATAACCTTGGTAACGCAAGTAAGCGGATCGTCGTACTTCTTGTAGTAGTAGTCGAGTAAATGAGCAACTACTTCAGTGTCTGTCTGTGACTGGAACGTATATCCGCGGCCATTTAATTTTTCTTTAAGCTTGGCATAGTTCTCGATAATTCCGTTATGAACTACCGCGATTGTCTTATCTGCATTAAGATGCGGATGAGCGTTAACTTCGTTAGGTTCGCCGTGGGTAGCCCAACGGGTATGACCGATACCGACTGTACCCGGCATGGTGCTGCCGTCATGCGTCTTCTCGCAGAGAAGCTTTAAACGACCTTTGGTCTTTTCATACAAAATCTTCTCGCCGTCATAGATAGCCATACCGGCTGAATCATAGCCTCTGTATTCAAGCTTGCTAAGTCCGTCAAGCAGTATAGGTGCCGCCTGGGACTGTCCTACATATCCGACTATTCCGCACATAAGTTATTCTCCTTTTATATAGTAGAAATACTGCATATATTTTATCATAATTAGGGCGTGTTTACAATAAAATAGGACACGCTGCAAGTGTGAAAGTGGTGTGATAAAATATAAGCGGTAAAATTAAAAAAGCTTACTTGGAAATTCCGAGTAAGCTCTTTTTAATAGCGGAGACGATGGGATTCGAACCCATGAGCCCGTGAGGACTACCTGATTTCGAGTCAGGCCCGTTATGACCACTTCGATACGTCTCCAAGGTATTAAATTCGTTGCCATGTATAAAAAGAATACGTTAAGCAACATCAATTAGTATACACAAGAATTTGAGACTTCGCAAGTACTAAGATGAAAAAGCGCTTTTAAAATATGTAAGATAATCTTATGGGAATGGTTATGGTAATGGACGGAAAGTTATGATAGAATATAATAGATTAAGTATGAAGAAAGGCGAGCAAGATGTCATACACCGCGTTATATCGTAAGTTCAGACCTCGTACATTCGATGAGGTTAAGGGACAGGATCATATCGTCAAATCCCTTAAGAATCAGGTTAAAGCGAACAGAATAGGACATGCATATCTTTTTTGCGGTACAAGAGGAACGGGTAAAACCTCTATCGCAAAGATTTTTGCGCGCGCGGTTAACTGTGAGCATACGGTAGACGGCAATCCGTGTATGGCTTGCGCCACGTGTAAGAGCATACTTGAAGGCTCATCAATGAATGTTATCGAGATTGATGCCGCATCCAATAACGGTGTGGATAACGTTCGTGATATTATCGAGCAGGTTGAATATCCTCCGACAGAAGGAAAATATAAGGTATTCATAATCGACGAGGTGCATATGCTTTCAACTGCGGCATTCAACGCACTTCTTAAGACTCTTGAGGAGCCACCTTCATATGTAATATTCATACTTGCGACAACCGAAGTACATAAGATTCCGATAACGGTTCTTTCTCGTTGCCAGCAGTATGATTTCCACAGAATTACGATAGATGATATGAAAGCCCGCATGCGCGAGCTTATGGAGATAGAGAATAACAAGATTACCGATGAGGCGCTTTCCTACATAGCGAAAGCAGCAGACGGTTCGATGCGTGATGCGTTGTCGCTTCTCGATCAGTGTATGGCATTCTTCATGGACGAGGAAGTTACATTAGATAAGGTATTGAGCGTACTCGGTGCCGTAGACCAGGAGATATTTACGCGTCTCCTTACCGCGATGGAAGAAAAGGATGTTAAGACAACCCTTGCAATCGTTGAAGAGGTTGTTATGGCAGGCCGCTCGCTACCGCAATTTGTAAGCGATTTTACCTGGTACATGAGAAACCTTCTTCTTATCAAGAGCGCAGACAATATGGAAAAAGTTCTCGACATGTCGACAGAGACAATCGAGAGAATAAGGGTAGCATCGCAGGATGTATCGATGCAGAAGGTTATCCGCTATATACGTGTATTGTCAGAGCTTTTAAACGAGATAAGATACTCTGGACAGAAGAGAATCTTGATAGAAGTCGCTTTTATTAAGCTTTGCAGACCGCGAATGGATAATAACATCGATTCGTTGATAGATAGAATCAATACCATCGAGACTGCTGTTTCGCATGGCGGAGTTGTCGGCAAGACTGCCGCACAAGGACAGGAAGCGTTAAATGCAATGATTAATGCGGCACCGCGTCCTACCGTTAAGCCAAAGGAACTTCCAAAGGCAGTTCCGGAAGATATCAAGGAAGCGGTTAAGCATTTTAAAGAGATTACGACCGAGATGGGCGGAATCGACAAGGGATTCCTTGATGAAGTTAAGCTTAATCTTAACGGAGATAAGTTGCAGCTCGTATTCTTTAATCCGGTTGCGTACTCAATGTACGAAGATGAACCGGCGCGAATCGAGCGCCTTATGGATATAATCGCGGAGAGAATCGGCAAGAGAGTGGAAGTGGAGATAGCTTTCCATAACGGCAGTGAGCCTTATGAGCAGGAGCATATCGACCTCTCCAAATTTATCAATATGTCAATCGACGTCGAAGACGACGAAGAGTAATAGAAAGATGAGGTAATTACATGGGTAAGAAAGGTGGATTCCCGGGTGGAATGGGCATGCCGGGTAACATGAACAATCTTATGAAACAGGCGCAGAGAATGCAGCGCCAGATGGAAGAAGCTAATAAAGCGCTTGAAGAATCCGAATTTACCGCAACAGCAGGCGGCGGAGTAGTGGAAGTTAAGGTTTCCGGCAAGAAAGAGCTTATATCCATCAAGCTTTCGGAAGAAGTTGTGGATCCTGATGATATCGAGACATTGCAGGATTTAATCGTAGCAGCAACTAATGAAGCTTTAAGAAAGGTAGAGGAAGCATCCGAACAGTCAATGGGCCAGATTACGGGCGGCCTCGGTGGCCTCGGCGGATTTCCTTTCTAGGAGATAAGATGGAATACTATAGCAGTGAGATTTCGAAGCTTATAGAAGCATTTGCCTCTCTTCCCGGAATCGGCAGAAAAAGCGCGCAACGTTTGGCGTTTCATGTGCTTAATATGCCGACGGAGAGGGTTGACGAATTTGCGGAGATACTTGTCAATGCAAGAAAGAATATAAGATACTGCAAGACTTGTTTTACGCTTACGGATACGGATGTATGTCCGATATGCGGTAATCCGGCGCGTGATCATAAGACCATTATGGTGGTCGAGACAGTGCGTGACCTTACGGCGTACGAGAAGACGGGCAAGTACGACGGTGTGTATCACGTGCTTCACGGCGCGATTTCACCGATGCTTGGAATCGGACCTAACGATATTAAGTTAAAAGAGCTTATGATTCGCCTTCAGAATGAGGATGTTAACGAGGTTATAATCGCGACCAATTCTTCGCTCGAAGGTGAGACTACGGCTATGTATATAAGCAAACTCATCAAGCCTACGGGAATCAAGGTGAGCCGTATTGCATCGGGAGTGCCGGTCGGCGGAGATCTTGAATATATTGATGAGATTACACTCCTTCGTGCACTCGAAGGACGTACTGAGATATAAGGAGGAAAAATAAATGACGACTCAGGAGCTTAGAGTTAAAGCTAACGAGATTCGAAAAGGAATAGTTACCGCAGTTCATGCGGCAAAATCCGGTCATCCGGGCGGATCCCTTTCGGCAGCAGATATGATGACATATCTTTATTTTGAAGAAATGAATATAGATCCTAAGGATCCGAAGAAGGAAGACCGCGACCGCTTCGTATTGTCGAAGGGACATTGCGCACCGGCGCTTTATTCGACACTTGCACACAGAGGCTTTTTCCCTGTAGAAGATCTTACCACGCTTAGAAAGGTAGGCTCTTATCTTCAGGGCCATCCTGACAAAAAGCACATCCCGGGAGTTGATATGTCTTCAGGTTCTTTAGGTCAGGGATTCTCTGCAGCCGTAGGAATGGCTTTAGCAGGACAGATGGACAAGAAGTCCTATAGAGTATATGCAATGGCAGGCGACGGCGAGATTCAGGAAGGTCAGATTTGGGAAGCGGCAATGCTTGCAGGTGCACATAAGCTTGATAATCTCGTATTAATCGTTGATAATAACGGTTTACAGATTGACGGTAAGATTGAGGACGTATGCTCTCCTTATCCTATAGATAAGAAGTTGGAAGCTTTTAACTTCCATGTAATTAACATTAACGGTAACGATATGGACGAGATTGCCAAGGCATTTAAGGAAGCTCGTGAGACAAAGGGCTGTCCTACGGCAATCGTTGCAAAGACCGTTAAGGGCAAGGGCGTATCCTTCATGGAAAATAATGCAGGCTGGCATGGAAAAGCTCCTAACGATGAGGAGTTTGCTATTGCAATGGCAGATTTAGAGAAAGGCGGTGCTAACTAATGGCAGATATTAAGAAGATTGCGACCAGAGACAGTTACGGTAATGCTCTGGCAGAATTAGGAATGGCACATGATGATATAGTTGTACTTGACGCAGATCTTGCGGGAGCAACAAAGACAGCGGTATTTAAGAAGGCATGTCCGGATAGATTTATTGACTGCGGTATCGCAGAGGGCAATATGATGGGTGTGGCAGCAGGTCTTGCTACATGCGGTAAAGTTCCGTTTGCAAGCTCATTTGCAATGTTTGCAGCGGGAAGAGCTTTTGAACAGGTAAGAAACTCAATCGGTTATCCGCATCTTAATGTGAAAATCGGTGCGAGCCATGCAGGTATTTCCGTAGGTGAAGACGGAGCAACACATCAGTGTAACGAGGATATCGCTATTATGCGCACGATTCCGGGAATGGTTATCGTTAACCCTGCAGATGACGTAGAGGCTCGTGCAGCAGTTAAAGCAGCTTACGAGTACGAAGGACCTATGTATCTTAGATTCGGTCGTCTTGCGATTCCGGTATTCAATGATGAGAATACATATAAGTTTGAGCTCGGTAAAGGCATCAAGTTAAGAGAAGGTAAGGACGTAACTATTGTAGCTACGGGACTTTGCGTAAATGAAAGCTTGGAAGCTGCTAAGATGCTTGAAGCAAATGGTATCGATGCAGAAGTTATCAATATCCATACGATTAAACCTCTCGATGAGGAGATTATCCTTACGTCTGCAAAGAAGACGGGTTGTGTAATAACGGTTGAGGAGCACTCGGTAATCGGCGGACTTGGTTCTGCAGTATGTGACGTTTTATCTGAAAAAGCTCCAACCAAGACGTTAAAGATCGGTATTATGGATACATTCGGCGAATCCGGTCCTGCAGCAGAGCTTATCAAGAAGTATGGCATCGATGCAGAATCTATTGCCGAGAAGACCAAGAAATTTCTTGGAAAGTAAGTAATTAACCCTACGGGGGAAGCGCTTTTATGGATAAGAGAAAGAAGCGGGATTTCCGCGTTCTTAATAATGAAAGTGAATATGAAAAGAAGTTAAGACGCCATCGTATGCGTGTGGGCGGAATCATCTTCTTGTTGTTTGTATTTCTTGTAATTGCTACGGTTGCCGTGATACTTATATTAAAGTATCGCGGCTATCAGCATTATGAGGTAATAGATGAGCAGAAGATGGAGATGATTTCCGAAGCGCAGTTTTACGATTATGACGGCGATATCTTAAAGGTAAGTAAAAACGGTGCCATTCTTATAGGAACCGACGGCGAGAAGCTTTTTAACGTAAGTTACGAGATGAACGATCCTATAGTTGATATCTGCGGAAGCTATATTGCGGTTGCGGGAAGTAAGGCTTCAGACGTGTATATTCTCAATGCATCGGGGCTTAAGGGGCATATCGTGCTGACAAGAAAAATCCGCGCAATCGAGGTTGCATCGCAAGGTACGGTTGCTGTACTTACAGAGGACAACGGGACTTACTATATCAATCTTTATGATACAGAGGGTAACGAACTTGTGGAAGGTGCAATGCATTTAACCAATACGGGATATCCTCTGACGATGGATTTGTCGTACGACAGTAAGATCCTTGCGGTGTCTATAGTGGATATAAGTACCGGAAGAGTAAGAACAACGCTTAATTTTTACAATTTCGGTTCGGTCGGACAGAATGAAATTGATAATAAGGTATCTTCATATACATATGAAGATACGGTTATTCCGCGTGTGGTTTTCTTTGAGAACGGACATGCGGTTGCGGTAGGCGATAATAAGGTAATTTTCTATAAAGGCAATGAAGTGCCGGAAGAAGATACTTGTTTAGAGCTTGCGACGGTCATTCGAGCAATTGCATATAATAAGGAATATCTCGCACTTATATGCGAGCCTAAGAAAGAAGAACTCGAAGAAGGCAACGTAAGCGAAGATTCCCATGTGTTATGCGTATATAATTCGGGAGCGCGCGAGATATATAGGGAGATATTTGCGGACGTAATCGAGGATGTAACATTCCTTAAGAATAACGATATCTTTATCGACAGGGGCGGCAGAGGCCTTATATATTCGATTAACGGAACGAAAAAGTTCGAAGGAGACTTTGCTGAGTCTGTTATAGCCCTGGCTTCGGGCAAAGCAACCAACGAATATTACATATTATATAGAAACAGAATTCAAAGGGTAAGATTAAAGCGATGAATGTTATTTTAGTTGTTGTTGCGGCAATTCTTATTATGTCGGTAGTTGGAGGAATCCGCAAAGGGTTTGTTAAGACAGCGTATGGGCTTTGCGGACTTATTCTTACAATAATACTTGTGTGCGCGCTGACACCGATGGTTAAAGACATGTTGCTTAAGACCAAAATCTACGATAAGACGTATGAGAAGTGCTTGGAGACGCTTGAGCGTAATTACAATAAGAATAAACAGGCAGAGATAACGAACAGTACCAAAGCGCCAACCGAAGAAGAGGTATTAAAGCTCGGTGGAATTAAGTTACCGTCATTTGCTGCAAAGAAATCAAATGAATATGTCAACGATGTTAAGACGGCAGTTCTTAATTCGGTATTTGAACGTGCGGCGGCTAAACTTGCATATTGGATAGTCTGCGTAATGGCGTATGTGCTGACATTTATTGTTATCAGTATTGTTCTTGCGGTTGTGGCGGGAGTGCTTAATATAGTAGCGAAGCTTCCGGTTATAAGTACGGCGAATAAACTGCTTGGCGCGGTTGCGGGTCTTGCAAGCGGTCTCGCGATAGTCTGGCTCCTTGCAATAGCCATGACAATGTTTGCAAATCAGGATACCGTTCAGAAGATAATGGTGGATATATATAGAGACCCGTTCCTTACGTATTTGTACGAGAATAACGGAATCATATATCTTCTTGGATACTTTCTTGGTTAAAAGTACTAATCGATAGTGGTTGTAAAATGTTGAGGGCACAGTATTTTGTGCCCTTAAAAAATCTCAAAAAACTTGAAAATATTTGTTGACAGATGATTTGAGCCGTGGTAATATATAAAAGCTGACGCGATGAAAGGCGTCAATGAAGATTGATAACTGAACAATGAAATAACCTTGAAAATTCTAAGAGATTTCA
>JAGAAH010000139.1 GCA_017615375.1 Lachnospiraceae bacterium
AATTCCGTGTATACCGGTAGACCAGGCCTCGATAAGATACTTTGTCTCTTCTCCTCGCGTCTCCGACAACATAAGCCACTTTGGATTCTGCCTTAATGACGCTTTAATTGCATCATGATACGAAAACCCCTTTCCCTCTTCGCGTTCTACCTTAAGCTCCACAATATCGCTTTCGGGATTAAACTTTTTAAGATGCCACTCAAGATTATCCTCTATGGTAATAATCCGCTCTGATTTATCGATATGCGATGCAAGAAATTTTGCAAGTTCGGTTTTACCTGCTCCCGGCTCACCGCAAATAACGAAATTCAATCCGCTCCTAATCGCTTTTGTCAGAAATTCATATGTCTGTCTCGTAAAAAGTCCGCTATTAATTGCCTCATCCGCTGTATATCTTACTGTCGGAAGCGACTTTCTTATCGATATGCTTCGTCCCCCCATGCTTACCGATTCATGAAGAATGCTTATTCTAAGGGTGTCCGTTTCCGCTTCAAGAAGCGGATTCATCCTGTTAAAATTTTTCTGCATAAGATTCGCTATTCTCATGCAAAACTGCAACTCGAATTCTCGCTTAACCGTGCTTTTCAATCGCATTCTGCGTCCCTCTGTATCCGTAAAAAACACCTCTCGATTACATATATCTATATCCGTAATCTTGGGATCGTCAATCATATCATATAAAGGGCCATATAGTTCCTTGGGATTATCAATTACCAGATCCATACAATATAGGCACCTATCTTTGCAGCTTTTTCAGCACTGTTGACAAAATCCGTTATAAGTTTTGAAAGCGCCGTATACACGACTCCGTCCGGTTGTAAAAGTGCGCTTACAATACCTACCAACGCTAAAATAACAACAACCGTAATAATTGCCCCTCCATACTGCTCAAATATTTCCTTCATCCTCTTTTACTCATTTCATTTTGGGTGATAATAATACACTTATGAGTAGAATTGCTTGCTCCGTATAGTATTCTTTCAAATATTCAATTAATAGTTATTGGAAAAATCGCCCGAATTCGGGTTGTCGACACGAAGCTTATATAAAGCATCGTCTTAAGATGGTCTTACTATACATTGTTTTATTCGCCTTGTAAATAGAAAAACAGGAATTTATATTTATTTAAGAATTTGTACGATAAAGGCGAACAGAATATTTTGTAAAATAAAAGCGAGCAGATTACCTACTCGCTTAATACTTTCATACTTTAATCTTAGTTCCGCAATGAGGACAATATGTATGTCCCTTCTCCATATACTCTCCGCACGAAGGACAGGTCTCTTTACCTCTTACTTCTGCTATCTTGGAACGTACTTCCTTAATCTCTTCTCTTATCGCAGTAATTCTTCCAATCTGCTCGAATTCCGGATTTTCATCCTTCTCGTGCTCCTGGTAGTAAAGAATACCAAGCTCAAAATACTGTTTTTCAAGATAGCTTTCCTTTTCTTTAAGTTTAAATGTAAGCGGAGTTACATCTATAACAGTCTTGGTTGTAGCAGATATATTTCTGCCTGCTTCCGATAAAGTATCACCAACTTTATCAACAAGGTTCTTTAAATCATTTGAATCAAAAGCCATGTCTTAAACCTCCTTATTAGAAAACCACTTCTTCTTGATATTAGCATTTAATTGTGTCCATGTAAAGAAATGTAAATAAAAAAGCCGAGGGATAAACCCTCGGCGTAAATAATTCATATAAGGTCGTATTAAACGATACCCTGCTGTAACATAGCGTCTGCAACCTTCTTGAAACCTGCAAGGTTAGCACCTGCTACGTAGTTAGGCTTGCCGTCAGCTGTTGTAACCTTGTACTCTCTAGCTGCCTCATCACAAGCACGGAAGATACCTCTCATGATTCTCTGAAGCTTCTCGTCAACTTCCTCAAGTGTCCAAGGAAGATGCTCAGCGTTCTGAGTCATTTCGAGTGATGAACATGCAACACCACCTGCGTTAACAGCCTTTGAAGCCTGCATTGTGATGCCGTTCTGCTGTAAGTAAGCCATAGCCTCGTTTGTTGTAGGCATGTTGGATACTTCGATAACGTCCTTAGCTGTTCCTTCAGAAACGATAAGCTTAGCTTCTTCGATTCTGATTTCGTTCTGCATTGCGCATGGCATGTAGATATCAGCCTTAACCTTACCAAATGGTCTCTCGCCTGCTACGAACTTAGCGTTCGGGAACTTCTCAAGATACATCTTAGCTTCGTTTCTGTTGGAAGCTCTCATCTCAAGTAAGAACTCGATCTTCTCAGGAGTTGTGATACCTTCTTCATCAAGAACGTATCCATCAGGACCTGAAACAGTTACAGGGATTGCACCATACTCTGTTAACTTCTTGCAAGCGCCCCAAGCAACGTTACCGAAACCTGTTACACAAACTCTCTTGCCCTTTAATGAACCGCCGATTGACTTGAAGTACTCATCAGCATAGTAAACAGCGCCGTATCCTGTAGCTTCAGGACGTCCGATTGATCCACCATAGGAAAGACCCTTACCGGAAAGAGCACCTGCTTCATATCTACCTGTAAGTCTCTTGAACTGACCGTAAAGATAACCGATCTCTCTTCCACCAACACCCATGTCGCCTGCAGGGCAGTCAACATCGATACCGATGTATCTATATAACTCGTTCATAAAGGACTGGCAGAATCTCATAACTTCCATGTCTGACTTACCCTTAGGATCGAAGTCAGAACCACCCTTACCACCACCGATAGGAAGAGTTGTTAATGAGTTCTTGAATGTCTGCTCAAAACCTAAGAACTTGATAATGCTTAAGTTTACGTTTGGCTGGAAACGAAGACCTCCCTTGTAAGGTCCAATAGCGCTATTGAACTGTACACGGAAACCTCTGTTAACCTGTACCTTACCGTTGTCATCAACCCACGGTACTCTGAACATATGAACCTTCTCCGGCTCAACTAATCTCTCGAGAATTGCATTCTCTTCGTACTTAGGATCGTTGTCAACGATCGGACGAAGGGAGTTAAGAACTTCTTCAACTGTCTGAAGGAATTCAGGCTCATTCGCATTTTTAGCTTTGGTAGCTTCTAACACTCTGTCTACATATGACATGATACGTGTCCCCCTTAATAAATTATAAAATATAATATTGTTACACACTCATAATGAGTGACCTTACGGTGAAATATGATTACGCACTTTGCCTATTTCACCGACATAATTTATTATACGTGCCATTTATAACTTTTGCAACACTTTTCTTTCTAATATGTACATATGTCCGTCCCGGACAAATAATTCTTTTCTTATAACGTAGTTTTTGATATAATGTCATAGGGTATTGAATATGTTATGTCTTAAATAACATCAAGCAAGGAGTTTTGTTCAATGAGAGACTTTAGAATTTTTACGGATTCAACGACGGATCTTCCGGCTGAATTTTATGAAAAGTATGATATTCCTTATATATCATTGCGATATACTATAGATGGTGAAACTTTTGATGATAATCACACGGTTTCGGCAGCTGATTTCTACAATAAGATGCGCAATGGTTCCACACCTACGACAACACAGCCTTCTCCGGAAATCGCAGAAGAATTCATCAGAAACGAAATTGCCAAAAAGGATACAGATATACTGTTTATCGCATTTTCATCCGGCTTAAGCGGTACATATAACAGCGTTTCGCTCGCAGCCAATAACATAATGGAAGAAGACCCTTCAAGAAAGATTATCGTTATTGACTCACTTGCCGCATCAACAGGTGAAGGTCTTATCGTATATAAAGCTTTACAGTATAAAAACGCAGGCCATACATTGGAAGAAACCGCAAAGTACGTTGAAGACATTAAACTTCACGCAGTTCACGTATTCACCGTTGACGACCTTAACAGTCTCCACAGAGGCGGAAGAGTCAGCAAAGGAACTGCAATAGTCGGTACACTTGCCAATATCAAGCCGCTTCTTCATACCGACGACGAAGGACATCTTACCAGCGTCGGTATGACAAGAGGACGCAAGAAATCTCTTATATGGCTTGTAGATTCTATGGAAAAGCAGATGGGAAGCTATAGAGATCAGAACGATACAGTATTTATCTGTAACGGAGATTGTATTGATGATGCCAATTTTGTCAAAGAACAGGTTATGACTAGATTTGGCATAGAGAACGTTGTAATTGCCGATACAGGTCCTGTTATCGGTGCTGTATGCGGTTTGTTGCCACAATGCGGATTTGCG
>JAGAAH010000140.1 GCA_017615375.1 Lachnospiraceae bacterium
AAGGACGCATCGAAATACAGAAAAACGGTAGACCATTATGTAATGCTGTATGAATAGAATTAAAATAAAAGTAAAGGAGAAGCACTTGTTAATAAAGCGCTTCTCCTATTTTTACGGGTATCTCCCCGTCTATTTTCTCTCTTACTTTTAGTTTGTGCTTTAGTTTGATTTTGTGATCCAAAAGAACGATAATTGTCGAGCCGCCGAATTCAAAGTGTCCTTTTTCCGTATTAATAACCGCATCTGTCGTATATACGGAGTTATTGGAGATAAGCCCTACAAGCAATGCGCCGACTTCCATCTGAACTACCGTGCCGAGCTTTTCTGAATCGATGGTAATGTATTCTCTGGAATTTTCCGTAAATACAGGGTATTGCTCAAGAGCTATCGGGCGTACACAGTGAAGTTTGCCGTCGATTCTTGTTACGTCGCTTGCTTTTCCTGTAGTACAGTAATTATATCTATGATAATGGGTCGGCGTTAAGCGGAAGATAAGAGCAGTTCCGCCGATGAAGCGTCCGGCAAGCTCCTTATCAGCGAGTAAGCGGTTTAAATCATATTCGCAATGCTTAATCCTAAAGACGGAATTATCATCAATTGCTTTAATTGTAAGCAGACCATCGCAAGGAGAGCAAAGTGTGCCGTCTTCCAATTCAAGATATTCGTCTTTCATTTCTCTCATGAAAAACTCGTTAAAAGAATAATAGCCGCCGAAAGGCCTAATAAACTTCTCCGTATCTATATGGTTTTTCTTGACGAAAACCGGTATATAGAGTGCGGAGAGCTTGGAATTAAGCACATTGGCAGCTTTCTTGGATATGATAGGGGCGGTAAGCGCTTTTAACACGATGCGCCCCGGAACAGTCTTATAGAGAAATCTTACGCTTAATGATTCTTTCATTTACATAGCTCCTCTTGCTACGATAACGAGACCGAGAACCTCGAGTATACCTACAAACATGAGAATAACCTTGAATACTCCGTGCGGTTTTTTCACTTCGAAAGAAGAGATAAATCCTACACCGCAGATCATAAGGAGAACCATGTAAGGCGCACCGTTATGGAAGCTTAATTTGGTCTCGAGTACGTATAATAACGGGAGAAAAAGCGCAATCGAAGTTACAGGAAGACCTGTAAAGTATTCGCGTCTCTCATCGGTTTCCTGCTGACGAATCTCTTCCATAACGTTAAAGTATGATAAGCGGATAAGTGCAGCCAATGTATAGAAGGCACAGAAGAAGCCTACCTTAGGGTTGCATTCCGAAATCATATATACGAATACTGCAGGCATAACACCGAATGAAATAAGGTCGCTTAAAGAATCAATCTGAATGCCAAATCGCTTCTCTTCAGGGGTACGAAGTTTGGTAGAAGCAACCGCTCCATCAAACATATCGCATAATCCCGAACCCATGAGGCATATTAAAGCTTCGAAGAAGCGCGCGTTAATCGACATCATTATGCCGAAGAAAGCGAACAGCATACCTGCATATGTAAGAACAACCGTATAGTCGTAGAATCCCAATAATTTCTCCTGTTTCATTAAACTCTCCTTTTTGCTTTGCGGGCTCTAAGCTTTAAAATAATGTAACCTGTAAGTACGATAAGACCCGTAACTATCGTACATATGTAAAACGAGATACTTCTCGAAATTGTCTCAAGAATATATGTATAGTCTTCGTCAAATAAGAGACTGAAGCCATCGAGCATGATGTAATCGGTTGCACCCATACCTCCCGGAATCGGAACACAATAGGAGCCGACCTGTGAAAAAGCTTGCAGAACCCATAAATCGAAGCCCTGAGCAAGAACCGGTTTCTTGAATGCGAAGTTAAGCATCGGAGTAACCGATATCTGAGATACCTTCTGTCCGAGATTAAATAAGAAAGCTATAACAAGGACTTTGGCGTTACCGCTTAAGGCATCCGAGCAAAGTGCATATTCATAAACCACATGATCCAATCGTGACAGCCAGTGTTCTTTTCTATGCATAAGATGAATCTTGCATAAGAAATTGATAAGGCGAATACCGAGGCTGTGTAATTTGGCTCCGCGACGAAGAAGTGCTATAAAAAGTATAGTTAAAGTCGTCATTACAACCATTCCGAGAAAGATAAGAATCTTGGAAGCCGGAGTAAGAGCCATAAGAAAGTTCGGACGAGCCAGTACCGAAAAGAGTCCGACAACCACGGTGGATGCGGTATACATTATTAGATTGATAAGTAAAGCAACCGTTATAGTTGCCGTAGGTATTGAGTTGGCACTCATAAAAAGCGCGCTTGCCGGCTGACCGCCTGTTGCTGACGGAGTTATCGCCGAGAAAAACTGATCGGATGCGGCGTATAGAAGTCCCTGCATCGGTCGAAGCTTAATATCTGCGCTTTTGAGGATGTGCTTTAATGCCAATCCTTCAAAACCTATAAAACCAAGCATACATATAAGTGTGGCAATAAGCCAGCCGGGCTTGGCATCATTCAGTGTCTTAAGTAAAGCCCATAAGGATAAATCTTTATTGGCGGCGAAAACCGCTTTAATGGTAAGCACCGCAATAATAAGAGTTATGAAAGGCCATAGGACATTGCGATTAATTCTGAATTTACGCTTAGACATTCTGTGACCTGCCTTTATTAAAAAGTCTTCTGTAGAAGTCGGCAAAACCGGTTTTACCGGTTAAGTAATAAGCGGCATCTGCAAGAAGAATGCCTGCAAATACATCAACGAGTACGTGCTGTCTTGTAGTAAGCGTCGAGATGTATATAAGCAGGGCGAATATATACGAGAAAACCTTATACCACTTAGGAATACGGTCGTTATTCCTTACTGCTATACAGCAAAATCTGCTGGTTAAGCAATGAATGGATGGAAGGAGATTATCCGCAGCATCTATAGAATAGATAAAGCGTAACACTCCGTCGAAAAATCCGGTACCGGTTATTTCCGGACGAATATTGGTAGTCGGTAATGCTATGAAAACTATGAGACAACAAAACTTGGCAACAAGGTCTGCGCTGAAGAAGTGATATGCCTCATTATCTTTCTGCATAATTCCTATGGTATAGTTGATACCCCAGAAAAGAAAACTTGCAAGATATATGGTTGTGGTCCATGGAAGGATCGGAATCATATTGTCTATTGCAGTTGTATAATCAAAGTGATGTCTTCCTGCAGTCCATAGCCTTGAGATATTGTATGTAAGAAAGTTAAGTCCCAAGGTTGCAAAGAGCGGAAGACACATTCTGTCGCGAAAAAGTCTGGCAAATATTCGCTTTATTAAGCTTATAATCATAAACGTACTCCCCAAATAAACTATTACTATTTTATCATTTTTTTGACAATATTTAAATAAGAAATTTGATGTGATATCCACATAAAAAATAACGGGATAAAAGCGCAAGAATCTTCACTTTTTCATAAGAATTTCAAAATACACTGTTATACTTGGCATTAGGTCATGCGATGAGGAGATGCATATTTTGAAAAAAGCGGACAAAATCAAATGGAATACATTCTTATTTATATCACTTGGTATTGCAATTAATCTCATTATGTCAAAGTTCGTGATGGTGGTTGATTGCCCACTATACCTTGATACAATCGGAACAATACTGGTAGCGGGAGAGTGCGGACTTCTTCCGGGTGTGATAACCGCGCTTATAACTAATATAGTAGCGGGAATTTTCAGCGAAGATGCGATGTATTTTGCGATAGTAAGTGTACTCGTAGCAATTGCTGCCGGTAAAATGTTTCTTAAGAGATTCCACCATAAGAAACGCGGGCTTATTATCATGGCACTTGTACTTGCATTAATAAGCGGTATTACGGGGTCTCTTATCGAGTGGGGATTATACGGAGCGCCGGGAAGTCCGCTCGTATCATATATTTCCGAATTTGTCGCATCAAAGTTGGGAACCGGATTCTTTACAAGTTTTTTAATCACCAATTTCACATTCAATCTTTCGGATAAGATAGTATCCTTATTCATCGCATGTTGCATAATGCGTCTTATTCCGCGGAGGATAAGTGATGAGATAAGATGGTTTAATGAAGGAAGGACCATGATGGCGGAAAACGGAGAGGGCATGACGATTCACGACCGCAAGCGTATCCGCCGCAATCTCATGATAGTTCTTACTCTTGAAGCACTTGTTCTTTCTGCGGTAATAGCATGGATAAGCGTTAGCGTAATTACGGGAACTATCGAGAGAAATATGCCGGAGGCCGAATTAAAAGTGTATATAGATGCACTTTTATTAAGAATCGCGTTGATATCTTCGGGATTTGTCGTATTAAGTGTCCTTTTCGGTTCATGGATGGCAAGAAGATATCATAACGTAATTGATAAGCAGTATGAGCAGATTAAGGCAGCGCATGATGAAGCGGACCGCGCCAATGTGGCAAAATCCAGATTCCTTGCCAATATGTCCCACGAAATCAGGACTCCCATTAATACCATTATGGGTATGAACGAGATGATTTTACGAGAGAATACGAAGAACGTTCCTGTTGAGTATTCCAAGGCGATTATGGGATATGCCAATAACGTAAAAGAAGCATCGGAACTTCTTTTGGGTCTTGTTAATGATGTTCTTGACTTATCCAAGATTGAGTCGGGTAAGGTCCGTCTCGAAGAAGAAGACTACGATACGGAAGAGCTTTTCCAACAGATAATAGCGATGATTAAGGTTAAGAGTAATGAAAAAGACTTAACCTTTGAAACCGATATAGACCGAGATCTTCCGCGAATGCTTCACGGTGATGAGCAGAAGATTAAGCAGGTAGTATTGAATCTTCTTACCAATGCGGTGAAATATACCGAAAAAGGCGGCTTTAGCCTCGAGGTTAAAGTTGTTGATAAAAATACGGAAAACTGTTCAATCCATATAGCCGTGCATGACAGCGGAATCGGCATTAAGCCTGAGAAGCTTGAGCAGATATTCTCGGTATTTAAGCGCGCCGAAGAAGAAGATAACAGCACGATTAAAGGAACCGGTCTTGGACTTGATATATCACACCGCTTTATCGAGCTTATGGGCGGAGAACTTAAGTGCAAGAGCAAGTACGGAGAAGGCACGACATTCTACTTTACAATTACGCAGGGGGTTGTAAGTTCCGAGATAATCGGAGATTTCAAGGAAAAGCCGATGCAGACTGCATCTAAGGTATACGTTCCGACATATATCGCGCCTAACGCAAGAATACTTGTTGTTGATGATAATGAGCTTAACCTTCAGGTTGTGGATGGACTTTTAAGAGCAACAAGAATGAAATTGGTAAAAGCGCTAAGCGGAATGGAATGCTTAGAGCAGCTTGATAAGCAGCCGTTTAACCTTGTACTTCTCGACCATATGATGCCTAAGATGGATGGCATCGAGACGCTTCACAGGCTGAGAAAGAATCATCCTAACCTTCCGGTTGTTGCATTAACGGCAAATGCGATGGAAGGCGGAGCCGAGTTTTATTTTAATGAGGGATTTGATGCATATCTCGCAAAGCCTGTTGACGGCTATGACCTTGAAGAAACTATAAGAAAGTTCATACCGAAGGAGCTTATCACGGAAGTCGGCGAAGCCAACGTACAGCAAGGACTGGAAAATCTCCCGAAGGAGCTTGAGTGGTTATATGATACGCCGGGAATCTCCGTTCCTGAAGGAATAGCAAATTGCGGTGGTGCGGATTCATTTGTAAGTACGCTAAAGACATTTTACGAGACATTGGAAGAAAATGCTGATACAATAGAAGAGGCATATAATAATGCGGATATCAAATACTACACGATTAAAGTCCATGCCCTTAAAAGTTCTGCCCGCATAATCGGTGCGATGCGTCTATCCAACCTTGCCAAGGATTTGGAAGATGCGGGTAACGACGGAGACATGGAATTCATAAGAAGCCATACGGATGAGCTTTTATACTCATATAGGGGTTACAAGCCGAAGCTTATGGCGCTTGTGGAAGCAGACGGAGAGAAGGAAGCGATTGACCCTGAGGAACTTAAGGGCGCATACGAAGCACTTCGCGAGATTATTCCGCAGATGGATTATGACGGAGTAGAGATGGTTATGGACCAGCTCGATGCATATAGACTCCCGGATGAAGATGCCGAGAGAATAACGGAATTTAAGAAGCTTCTTAAGAAGCTTGACTGGGACGGAATGGAAGCACTTATTAAATAACGACCGGAGGAAGCAGCAATGAACGAGAACCTAATCATGATAATAGGAGAGAAGGAGACATTTCTCATAAGGGTCCTTGTAAAAAAGTTAAACGATGCAGGACTACGTGCGGAATTTGTACCGGAGAGTGTTAACGCGATTAATGCAAAATGGGCGGAAACCGCGCTTGTTACCTATTACAATGATTCGCTTACGGGATTTAAAGAGGATGTGGTAAGATTTCTGTCTGATAAGATGATGGATGATGGAAAACAGCTTATCGCGATTGCGGAAAAGGATGATTTGCCGAAGATAATCGACAATATTCCGCATGACAGTATGTATAAGACATTTGCGCGTCCGCTTGATAATGAAGAATATTTAAAGACGGTTACAGAGCTTTTTAATAAGATTTCATCGGGTGAATTCAAGAAGACGATTCTTGTTGTCGATGACGATCCGACATATCTTAATCTTGTTAGAGAGTGGCTTAAGGGTGACTATAAGGTTGCGATGGCGACATCCGGACTCCAGGCAATTAAGTGGCTTGGTAAGAACAAGTCCGATTTAATATTACTCGATTATGAAATGCCGATAACATCGGGACCGCAGGTTCTTGAGATGTTAAGAAGCGAAGAAGAGACGAAGAACATCCCTGTAATATTCTTAACGGGAAAGGGCGACAAAGCAAGCGTTATGGCGGTTGTCTCACTTAAGCCGGAAGGATATTTCCTAAAGAATATAGAGCGAAAAGAATTGCTTGAGAATCTTAGGGATTTCTTCTCGAAGAGAACTTGAAAAATGGCAGTAAAACTGATACGCTAATAGTGGATTGTTAATAATCCAACAACGAGATTTAAGGAGGAACTTAAAATGTCATTTTGTTCTAAGTGCGGCACACAGATACCTGAAGGTGCCAATGCATGTCCTAATTGCGGTCAGAATTTAACAGCTGCTCCGTCGGGACTTTCAATTCAGATTATTAAGAATGTGTTTGGAGTATTGTCTAAGAAGCCTATAATGCTTCTCGGCATTTCACTTTTATGCACACTTCTTACGTTTGTTGCAGGAATTTTAGGTGGTCCTGTTCCGCTTATCGGTTTTGCATTGGGATTGGTACTTGAGCTTGGTATGGCATGGATTTACCTTGACGGATACCGAGGTCAGGAAGTTAAGGTTGACAGCCTCTTTGATGGATTTAAGAATTTTAAGCGTTCGTTCTGCGTAATGGGCTGGAGAAAGCTTGTTGTATTCTTATGGACAATCGTTCCTATGGTACTTGGCGGACTCGCAGCTTATATATTTGCTAAAGCAGTGTTTGCACAGTTACTTGGAAACTTAAAGAATCTTATCTTTGGCGGATTTGGTCGTAGCAGTTATTATGGTTATGGCTATGGTTTTGGCGGTTATGATTATAGCGATTTAATGGGAGGAATGCCGAGCGGAGTAGTGATTGCGTTACTTGTTATTGGCGGTATTGCTTTAGTCGGCGGCATCATTACAGGATTTGTATTCTACTGCATCAAGACATATGCTTATTCGGTAGTACCTTATATTATCAGAGACGACAACGAAACAAAGCCTATGGATGTTGCAAGAAAGTCTGCAAACATGACAAACGGCTATAAGGGAAAGATGTTCCTTACAGATTTATTAATCGTTATCTGTATTGCAGTTGTAAACGGAATTCTCGGTGCATTGGGAAATGTTCCGGGCGTAGGATTCTTATTTACAATTATCGCTACAGCAGTATCTGTTTTAATCGGTCTTTTCACACCGTTATTCTTTGGCCTTGTACGTGCAGCTTGGTATGTAGAGATTACAAAGAATCGTTAATTGATATTGAAATTTGAAGGGGCTGCGCTTGATTTTTAGCGCAGCCTTTATATACAAAGGAGGATTAAAGCTATGATGTTGAGTCCTGAAACGGTTGTGGAGATGGAACTTGGCGGGAAGTCACCTGAAAAGGTACTCGCCTGGATCCGCGGAGCCAGACGCAGATTACTTGAACTTAAGCTTCAGGCCATAAGCAGGGATTTCTATGAAGAAGAGCAGATATGTCCTTCTTTGCAGGTACAGATAGATGTACAGCGCGAATATATAATGGCGGCAAAAGAGTATTATAAGAAGCTTGGCGGCGAATATACGCCGAGTACGAATGAAATACGTAAAGCTGAATTTGAAGAAGCGATTCCGCATATACGTGAGCTTTCGGTTGAATTTGCCGGGGTTAGAAGCGGTGGAGAGCGAAGAACTTTTATAAGGGACGGCGAAGCCGTGAAAGTTATACGCGACGAGCTTTCGTTTAACGAGATGCAAGAATTCTTAGAAGACGTATATGATACCTGGTCATGGGAAGATGTACTTAATGTAATCAGGTGTTGCTACTTAAGCGAATGGAAGCATAAGTATGTGCCGCGCGATATAGTTGTACTTGACGGTGACTACTGGAAAGTAGAAGTAAGATACGATAACGGACTTAAGAAGTGTAAGTTCGAAGGAAGTAATTGCTTCCCTTATAGTTTCCGCAAGTTCTTAACACTACTCGAATGGAATATATAATTAAAAAGCAATGTGTGTTGACACATTGCTTTTTCTTTACATCTTACTGTCTAATGACTTGC
>JAGAAH010000018.1 GCA_017615375.1 Lachnospiraceae bacterium
CATTAGGTAGGGATATATATTCAATTGGTCGCAATATGCAGGCACCGCCTGTTATGATGTCTGCACCTATGCAGACGCCGCCGACGAATGAGCCTTTATTTGAAGGATTTGATGAAAGCACGGAAGATGAATTTAATGATTTGATGGCAACTGCAGACGAGCCGAATCTTAATGATTTGGGACTCGATCTTGGTAGCAGTGCTGAAGAAGAGGCAGATCTTGGAGATATAGGACTTGATATCGGGGCAGAATTTGCAGAAGAAGAACCTGTAGAGTCGGCTGTTGCGGAGCCGGAAACTGTGATAGAACCAGAACCGGTGCTTGAGCCTGAGCCGGAACCTGTAGCAGAACCTGAACTTGAGCCGGAACCTGTGGTAGAACCCGAGCCGGTAGTTGAATCAGAGCCGGAACCTGTAGCAGAGCCTGAACCTGAACCTGCGGCAGAAATTCCACCGATGCCGGATTTATCAGATCCGAATCATGTAATGACTCCTGATGAGATTCAGGCATTACTTGCCAATACAGCATCTGAACCTGCTCCGGAACCGGAACCAGTGGCAGAACCTGAGCCGGAACCGGCAGCGGAAGCGAAGCCTGCTATGCCGGATTTGTCAGATCCGAATCATGTAATGACTCCGGATGAAATACAGGCGTTACTCGCTAATATGAATTAAATGATTAAGGACTCGGATTACCCCGGGTCCTTTTTGTATATATATCGTATATGAGAACAGAAGATATTATATATACGCGAACTGCTATTGACTGCACTAAGCTCACACTTCACAGGGATAATCGCGCGTGCCTCGCTCGAAACTCGCTAGCCTCGTATTATTAGTACGAGGCTGCTCAAACAGTTCGAGCTCGTTGCTATCCCTGTTTGTGTTCGCTAAGTGCGCAATGCAAATGTTCGCTTTTATATATAATACCTTCTGTTCTCATTATGTTACGGCTAGCCAAAAGGAAAAGCAAAGATATAAGCTGCTTTTGCCCCGGGTGAAGTGCGAATTTAGCAGCGAAGTCATGGCAAATGCAGCTTATATCTTTAGCTTTTCCTATTAGAAAGAATAAGAAAAGAGCAGGTATCTATAACCTGCTCTTAATTGATTATGTTATCTCTCTGTGTGAGTCATAAGATACTTGATAATCTTAACGGAAGTTTTCATTCCTTCGACGGTGATGTGCTCGTAAGGTCCGTGGAATCCGTATCCACCTGCGCCGAGGTTAGGACAAGGAAGACCCATAAATGAAAGTCTTGCACCGTCGGTACCGCCACGAACAGGACGGGATATAGGATCGAGACCTACAGACTTAATTGCATCACGTGCAAGTTCAACGACGTATTCGTTCTTCTCGATTATCTCAAGCATATTGCGGTAGCTTTCCTTAATCGTAACTTCGCATACGCCTTCGCCGTACTTTTCATTGATAAGATCTGCGGTCTTGCGGAGTAATTCGGCCTTCTTGTTGAAAAGATTAAAGTTGTGGTCACGAACAATGTAGTAGAGAGTTGCTTTTTCAACACAGCCTTCCATATCGGTTAAATGAATGAAACCTTCGTGGCCTTCTGTATGCTCAGGGGTCATAGCCTGAGGTAAAAGTGAATTGAATTCGCAGGCAATTGCAGCAGCGTTAACCATAATATCTTTAGCCTCGCCCGGATGTACGTTAACACCGGTAAATTTAACCGTTGCAGCCGAAGCATTGAAGTTCTCGTAAGCAACTTCGCCTTCATAATCTCCGTCGATAGTATAAGCATAATCAGCCTTGAAATAATCAAGATTAAACTTATCTGCGCCGCATCCGACTTCTTCATCAGGAGTAAAACCGATCCAGATATCACCGTGAGGAGTTCCTTCTTTAATTAATTCATCGACAGCGGTAATAATGGCAGCGATTCCGGCTTTGTCGTCAGCACCAAGTAAAGTGCTTCCGTCGGTAGTAATAAGAGTGCGTCCCTTTAAAGTTTTAAGATGAGGGAAATTTGCAACCTTAAGTACAGCGCCAGTCTTAGGAAGAATAACATCTTCTCCGTTATAATTCTCGATAATCTGCGGATTAACATTTTCACCCGGGTAATCAGGAGCTGTATCCATGTGCGCGATAAAACCGACAGCCTTCTTATTCTCGTAACCCGGAGTTGCAGGGAGAAGCGCATATACATAGCAGTTACCGTCACAGGTTACCTTGTCTAATTTAAGCTCGTTTAACTCTTTTTCAAGAATGTGAGCCAAGTTAAATTGAATCTCGGAGCTTGGAATACAATCCATATCTTCTTTGGAAGTCGTATGAACCGAGATATAATTCAAAAATCTGGTTTTCAAATCCATTGTGTAAAACCCCCTAAATCAGTATATTTCGATTATATCTCAATGCTTCCCAAAATAAAAGTGCAGGAATTTGCAAAAAAGTTGAAAAAGTTCTTGCATTTTTGATAAAGCCGTACTATAATAACAAATGTGCCTTGCAAAAGGCAGAATAAGCGCCATTAGCTCAGTTGGTAGAGCACCTGACTCTTAATCAGGGTGTCCAGGGTTCGAGCCCCTGATGGCGCATCATAAGTACTGATTTTGCGAACGTAAGAGTCGTGGGGTCGGTGCTTTTTTTTGTTTAAAAATGCCTCCTTGTAAAAAAGCTCTTGCACGAAAGCATACTAAAGCATAGAATTAAGGCATAGAGTTTACAAAGGAGGATAACGAATATGGCAAATGTTAGGGAATTATTCTCGAAAAAATTAGGTTTCGGCCTTATGAGAATGCCTATCGGAGCAGATGATAAGGTCGACGAAGCGCAAGTATGCGATATGGTCGATCATTTTTTAAATGAAGGATTTAAATACTTCGATACGGCATATGTATACCATGGCGGCGAATCGGAAAACATAATCAAGCGTTGTCTTGTAGATAGATACCCACGTGATAAATTCTATCTTGCAACCAAGCTTCCTTCGTTCATTATAGAGAAAGCGGAGGATATGGACAGGATATTCAATGAACAGCTTAATAAATGTGGCGTAGAATACTTTGACCTTTATCTGGTTCATGCTTTGAATGCAAAAGAATACGAGAAAATGAACGGCTTTAAGGCATTCGAGTATGTTGAAAAGAAGAGAGACGAAGGCAAGATTAGATTCGTAGGTTTCTCTTTCCATGATAAGGCAGAAGTTCTTGATAAGATATTAAACGATCATCCGGAAGTAGATTTTGTACAGCTTCAGATTAATTATTATGACTGGGATAAAAGCGATGTAGAGGCAAGATTATGTTATGAAACAGCAACGAAGCACGGAAAGCCGGTTATCGTAATGGAGCCTATTAAGGGTGGAAGTTTGTCAGATCCTTCTGAAGAAGCGACTAAGCTTATTAAAGATGAATTCGATAATACACCGTCAGCCCTTGCATTAAGCTTTGTAGCGTCATTAGATAACGTAATGATGGTATTATCCGGAATGTCCTCCATAGAGCAGATGCGTGAGAATACGGCTTTAATGAAGGATTTTAAGCCATTAACCGATAAGGATAAGGAATTAACCAAGAAAATCGTTGAAATAATCGATTCCGTGCCGACAATTCCTTGTACCGGATGTAAGTACTGTGTTGACGGATGTCCGATGAAGATAAGAATTAACGGATTCTTTTCCTTATATAATAAGGACCTTAAGTTTGGTAAGGGAAAATATGATAAGGCAAGTTACGAAAGAATCGGAAGAGACGACTTCGGTAAGCCGAGCGACTGCGTTGAATGCGGAGCTTGCGAAAATGTATGTCCACAGCATATTACAATAAGAGACAATCTTAAAAAGATAGCAGAGTGCTACGAATAAAAATAAAA
>JAGAAH010000141.1 GCA_017615375.1 Lachnospiraceae bacterium
AATAGTCAAACATATATATTGATATTTCTGCGTGAAAATATTATAATAATCTCGTGAACGGCGGTTCACGAGAAGGAGGCTTTATGGAAAGTACGGATAACAAAAAGAAGGAATTGCTTAGAACAATTAAGTTTGCACTTTTTTCGGTGAGTGCTGGTGTTATAGAGGCAGTAACATTTACTCTTTTAAATGAGTTTACGCATTTTAATTATTGGGTTTGTTATTTTACCGCATTTGTACTTTCGGTATTATGGAATTTTACCCTTAACATGAAGTTTACTTTCCAATCGGCCAATAATGTACCGATTGCAATGCTTAAGGTTGCGGGGTATTATGCGGTATTTACTCCGACCACGACATTGCTCGGTAATTATCTTGTGGAAACAGTTGGCTGGAACGAATATCTGGTAACGGGTTTGAATATGGCATTGAATTTTACGACGGAATATTTATTTGACAGGTTTGTTGTTTTTAGAGATTCGCTTGATACTAACGAAAGAGCGAGAAAGAAGGAGGAAAAATAATGGCATATAATGGATTTGCGATAGACGAATATCTTGATGCGACAGCGGTAACCAAGCAGCTCGACGCATTGGTAAAAAAGCCTGTATATACGGTTAAGGCTGACGAACTTAAGAAGTATGAGGAAGAATACTTCGAGAAAAAGTGCAGTAAATCGAAGGCAATGATTACGGAAGCAAAGAATACGATTCCGGGTGGAGTACAGCATAATCTTGCATTTAATTATCCGTTCCCGCTTGTAATCACCAAAGCGGACGGAGCTAAATTATACGATATCGACGGAAATGAGTATTACGATCTTTTGCAGGCAGGCGGACCTACGGTACTCGGAAGTAATCCGCAGTTTGTAAGAGAACAGGTTATAGATTTACTTAATACATGCGGACCTTCAACCGGTCTTTTCCATGAATTCGAATATAAGCTTGCAAAGAAGATTTCGGATTCGGTACCGTCCGTAGAGATGTTCAGAATGCTTGGTTCCGGAACCGAAGCCTGTATGGTTGCGGCAAGAATTGCTCGCCTTAAGACGGGTCATAAGAATATATTAAAGATGGGCGGAGCTTATCACGGATGGTCGGATCAGCTTGCGTATGGTATAAGAATCCCGGGAACAAAGGGCTTACAGAGTAAGGGCGTTCCGAAGTTTGTATTTAAGCACACGGATGAATTCTTCCCGAACGATCTTCATGACCTTGAGAAGAAACTTAGAAAGAATCAGTTAACGGGCGGCACAGCTGCAGTATTCTTGGAGCTTATGGGTCCTGAATCAGGTACAAGACCGGTATCAAGGGAATTTGTTAAGGGCGCAGAGGAACTTGCTCATAAGTATGGTGCACTCCTTGTTGCCGACGAAGTTGTAACGGGATTCAGAATCGGAATGAGCGGTGCTCAAGGATTCTTCGGAATAGATCCGGACCTTACGGTATTTGGCAAGGTTATAGCAGGAGGATATCCGGGTGCCGGCGGAATCGGCGGACACAGAGACTGTATGGCTCATATGGGCGCAGGGCTTGATGCATCAGGTAAAAAGATTGCAAAAGCACTTTGCGGAGGAACAATGGCAGCAACACCGATTTCCTGTGTTGCGGGTTATTATACATTATGCGAGATAGAGAGAACCAACGCATGCGAGAAGGCAGGACGCATGGGTGACAGACTTACGAAGGGATTACAGGAACTTATTAAAAAATATGACCTTCCGTTCGTAGCTTTTAACCAGGGGTCCATTTGTCACCTTGACAATGCGGGAACTATGCATTTCTACATTGACTGGAGCAAGCTCTGGAAGGTGCCTGAAGTACTTAAGCAAACAGATATCAGAAGAAAAGAGATGGAGCATATCGGTGCGGCTTATACGGCAGAAGGTATCATAACTCTCGCGGGAACGAGACTTTATACGTCGGCAGCATATGATGAGGCAATGATAGACGACGTATTATCAAGATTTGAGCGTGTATTTGCGAAAGTCGGAGTAATGGGTGAATAATATGTATAACGAAAAGATTGCAAGAGAAACTCTTGTTGCGGCAGGACTTGAGCTTATAAGAAACAATCTTATAGCGAGAACCTGGGGCAATATAAGTGCGAGAATTTCCGATGATGAGTTTGTTATAACCCCGAGCGGTATTCCTTACGAGCGATTAACACCTAACATGATGGTTAAAGTTAAGATAAGTGACTTAAGTCATGAAGGTGATATTAAGCCGTCCTCGGAAAAAGGAATTCATGCGAAGGCGTATCTTCATAGAAAAGATGTGAATTTTATAATTCATACGCATCAGACATATGCTACTGCATTAAGTGTTTCTTACCTTGATATGGATATAGAAGATGCAGAGTTATCAATGGTACTGGGTAATAAGCTTGTGACATCGAAATACGGAATGCCGTCTACGAAGAAGCTTGCCGATAATGTCGAGTCTGCGATAGTTCGTAATCCTAAGGCTAACAGCATTCTTCTTATGAATCACGGAACATTATGTATGGGAGAGAGCTTTGAAGCTGCACTTGATGTAGCCGGCGCACTCGAGGAACTTGCAGAAAAGATGGTTAATCGTAAGCTTAAGCCGGAAGGCAATGATAATGGCGGTAATTCCGAGAACGATTGTGAGAAGAACGCCATCATTGATATAGCAAAGGAATATGTAAAAGGCAGATTCATCACATTTGACGATTCCCATTATGTGCGTAAGTTAAGTTCGTTAATCGATAATAATACCTATTTACTTGATGATTATGTGCAGATTGCGGGAACAAATATCGGAACGATTGATGTTGGTGATTTGAAGCAAGCGTCGGATGCGACAAAAAGTGCGATAGGAAAAGAAATTAAAACAGCACTTAATAAATCTAATATAGTATTTATTAAGCATGTAGGAGCTTTAATTGCAGCGCCGACAGAGGATGACGCTAAGGCTTGCGGTATGATACTTGATAAGTATGCGATAACGAGATTGTACGCTGCGGGAAATGAAGCGGTTCATAAGCTAAGCTCGATTGATGCGGTAATTCAGCGTTTTATATATGTTAAGAAATATTCCAAGAAAGCAAAGGACTTATAAATGTTACAGAAGCTTAGTGAAGAGAAGCTTATAGAAATACTGGAAGTAGGAAGCAGAGAATTTGCTGAAAAAGGCTTCGATAAGGCATCTATGAAGACCATTGCGTCCAATGCAGGCATAAGTGTAGGCGTTTTATATAAGTATTATGCCAATAAGGATGCATTCTTCAGCGCGTGCTTAGAAGATAGTCTCAAGGTGCTGTCTGACAAGATGGAGGAGTTTCTTGCCGGTAACGTCACCCCGAGGCAGAGAATAGAACTTATCTTATGTGCGGCAATCGAATTTTCCAAAAAACACCCCAATGTAATTCGTATGTACCATGAAATTACGTCAGGATCCTTTTCCGAAAAAGCCAGGGAACTGGCGACCAGAATAGAAGGTATTTCGGCAAAGACCTATCGTGATTATATGACAGCACTGAAAGAGGCGAATTTGTTAAAAGAAGATATAATTCCCGAAGCGGCATCGTTTTTCTTCGATAACTGTTTGATGATGCTTCAGTTTTCATATAACGTGGAATATTTTGACGAGAGAAGGAAGCTATATCTCGGAAAACTTTATGACGATGATAAAGAGTTGGTACGCCAACTAATGATGATGCTCGACGGAGCACTTTTAAGGAGGGATTAAGATGGCATATGTCCTGTCATACGATATAGGAACAACCGGAGTTAAGACCTGTCTTTATAATGTAACGGATAAAATTGAGTATGTCGGTGCAAAAAAGCGCGATTATAATCTTTACATTCTTGATAACGGGGGTGCGGAACAAGATCCTGACGAGTGGTGGGACGCAATGAAAACGACCACGCGTGAGCTTATCAAGAGTACCGGTATCGAACCCGTAGAGATTAAGGGAATCTCGTTTTGCTCACAGATGCAGGGCCTTGTCTTGGTAGACAGAGAAGGCAATGCATTAAGACGCGCAATGAGTTATATGGATCAGCGCGCAACCGAAGAAATTAAGAAGGGTATTGCTTATGGTATACAGATAGCCGGTGCCAACATATTTAAGCTCTTAAAGAGCTTGTACTTAACCGGTGCGGTATCTTCTTCGGTAAAAGATCCTGTCTGGAAATATAAGTGGGTAGAAGCTCACGAAAAGGAGCTTTTTGCCAAAGTATATAAGTGGCTTGACGTTAAAGAATATCTGCTTTTACGCTGCACGGGCGAATTCGTTATGACCGAAGACAGTGCATATTCGACATTCCTCTATTCTACGAGAAAAAGGCATAAAGGATGGCATAAGACGCTTTGCAAAATTTACGGTGTTAATCCGGAGCATTTGCCGAAGCTTATTAAAACGACAGACCTTGTAGGCGGTTTAACCGCTAAGGCCGCGGAAGAACTGGGACTTGCCGAGGCGACACCGGTATTCGGCGGTGGCGGAGATGCGACTCTTATAGGAGTGGGCGCAGGCTGCGTTAATCCGGGACAGACGCACATATATTGGGGAACAAGCGGCTGGGTAAGCACTGTTGTTTCAAAACAGCTTGTGGATACAACCGCGATGATAGCTGCGATTGTGGGCGCGGAAGAGAATAAATATAATTACTTTGCCGAGATGGAGACTGCGGGTAAATGTATGGCATGGGTTAAAGAAAACATTGCCAATAAGGATAGCTTTGAGGAAATGATAGAGCTTGCGGTAAAAGCTCCTGCCGGTTCATCGGGAGTGCTTTTTGCGCCATGGCTTCACGGCAACAGATGCCCGTTTGAAGATCCGACCGCAGCGGGAATGTTCTATAACCTTAAGATAGAGACGAATAAGAGCGATATACTTCGTTCGGTTATAGAAGGAATCTGTTTCCATTTAAGATGGATGCTTGAATGCGAAGACAAGAAGGTTAAGACGGGAGAAGCCGTGAGATTTGTCGGCGGCGGCGCTGTTTCTTATGATATATGCCAGATTCTTGCGGATATTATAGGAAGACGCGTAGAAGTGGTAAAAGATCCGCGCAATGTCGGAGCGGTAGGCGCTGCAGCCATAGTAGGAGTGGGACTTAATCGAATCGATTCGTTATCAAGCGTACGCGATTTTGTGCCTATAGAGAAAACCTTCGAACCGCGTGACAGTTATAAAGAAAGATATGATAAGAATTACAGGGAATTCAAGATGCTTTACAAAGAGAATAAGCATATGTTCCATAAGATCGCAAAGATACACTAATTAATATGTAAATTTCATACTACTAATTCCATACAAAAATCCATTTGCCCCTTCTGTTCACTTGAACGAAGGGGCAAAATGGTGTAAACTAAAAAAGGCGTAAGTTCGACGCTATATAGGAGGAATCTTAAGATGAAAATTGTTAGAAGAATGACTGCAGGTCTTATGGTATTATGTTTGATTATTACTATGTTAATGCCGCAGTACGGCAATACGGCCAAGGCAAGTAACAATAAGAATATGATTGCCAAGATGAAGACCTATACGGAGATTAGTGCCGGTAACTTCCAGTGGGAGGACGGTTTTATTCCAAAGCATGTCATTAAGGACAGAACAAGATTTAAGATAGAGGATATATCCATTAATTGGCAGCCTATAAGTATTATAGCGGGAAGCGAGTTATTGGAATTCGGACAGGGAAGAGAATGGTACGATCCTGATGAACCTATATATCCGAGAACTAATTATAACGTAAGATTTTCCTTTGAAGTTGCGGATCTTTCGATATTTGACGGAATTACAAGTGTACAGGTATATCTTGGACCTACTGCATACAGTGATACAGGATATGAACCGGCTGACCTTTATATAGAGAACCACAGAGTTTACATGACATTTTCAACAAGACCTTATAGCCTTGAGATTTCTCAGGAAGCAGTGTGGTCGGTAAGTGTTGACCCTGTATATAAAAGCGCATTACCGGAGAAGCTTACGCTTCTTAACGGAGCACCTTTTACAAGCGGAAAGATTGAATGGTTCTTCTTTGATAACGGTACAAGAAAGTCGGTAACAAAGGCTACTTATATGGCAGATATCGCCAATAACAAGTTCTATTATCTTAAAGTAGTGGTTTCAGCCAAGTACCTTTTTGAATTTAATACATACGGACCTTTCTATAACAAGACCAGACCTGACGGAACGGAGATTGAAGTCAGGGTACTTAATAAGGGTGAAGAGGCAGAGATTACCATAACCAAGATTGTGCCGAGAATTGTTGAGGAAGAGCTTAATGTAATATCCGCTATTATTCCGTCTAATAGATTATCGTTCGGAACATCACAGGTTAATATAGCGGTCGATGTAATACCGCATCTTCCGAATGCGTTGCCTATTAAGGTATACGGAACGGATGCGACAGCGTCAATACCGTTTAAGTCAATTACCGATCGAAACGAAAGATGGCATATCTATGCTGTATCCGGTAATGAAATCGGTAACGAACTCAGTATGGAAGACGAGATAATCAAAGATGATAACGCAGAATACATAGCAGTATATCCATACAGCGCGTTATTAAGCGATATAGCAGAGGCTGAATACGTAGATTTATATCATTTGATTGATACATATAGATATGATGCGGATTATCCGGGAAGTGCAGGACACGAAGCCGGATATACAATAAGATTCTCCGTACGCCCGCCGCATCCTTCTACGGGATATGGTCAGGACGGATATGCGAGAATGGATAATCCGGAATTTGAATTTGTTTATAATGGTATGATTTGTACTTATTTCGTTAAGGGTCAGTGCGCAACCGGCGTTGAATGTGTAACAAACCCTGCAGCATTCGATTTTGGCGGAGAAGCAGAGGCGGCATTTAATCCGGGAGTCAGTCCTTACGGCGTATGTTCCGATTTACCGGGAATCTATAAAGCAGTTAACAGAGGAATTAATAATTATACGATAGACAGTGCTCTTTTATATGAGTATTTCAATCCTGAAGATTTGATTCATCGTCATATGAGTATGGGAGCCGTGTCCATAGTTACACAGACTCCTAAGAAGGGTGAAAAGGCAAGCTATGATGTGGCTGTTGCTGCAACTTATGATTTTGAAAAAGGACTTGCGGCGAATGATGCGATTTTAACATGGTCACCGAAACCTGTGTCGGTTAACAGCGATTTCGAGGAGTTCCTTGATGATGAGGAATATGTTGCAACAATTACAATTCCTATGAATCATGGTTATGATGTTACCAAAATGCCTGTTGTCAGGGTTAATGGCGTTGAAGTAACCGATGTAACCGTTACCGATAAGGCAATGGTTGTTAAATATAAGTTCCCGAAGACAGATAAGGAACTTTGGATTGATAAAGACGGAAACTGCAGTAAACTTATTTACTTTACTACACCAAAGCCTTATGCGGGAATCGAAATTCCGGATACGGTTAAGCTCTCTGATACATGTTCCAAGATGTTCAAGGTTAAAGAGCTTAAGTGGTACGCCGGCGCAGATGAAATCAGCGACGGAGTATTCGAAAAGGGCAAGAGATATTCGCTCATCATGATTCTTGATGCCGAATCGGTCGGAGTAGAAGCAAGCGTGGGAAGTATTGATGCATTAATCGGAAGTAAGGATTATGTAACAAATGCCGGCGCGGATAGCGAGAGTAAGCTCGTTACAATCGTATTTGACTTTGGCGTATGCGAGAGCGGCTCTGTAGAGCATGTAAATGATGTTGAGATAACTCTTCCTCGAGGACTTTCAACGGAGGATTTCTTTAAGCGACTTGATACGAGACAGTATACAGAGCTTATAATGTCCGATGGAAATGTTGCTATAACAACTATTAAGCCCGGATATAATAATGCAAATCCGGCAGCCAAGTATGCGAAGTTTTCCGATGAATTCAAGGCTAAATACTACGGAGTATTCGGATATGATGAGAAGAGTTCATTAGAGCAGGTTTTTGTACTTGATGCGATAGTAGACCTTGCAGATAACGGTCAGGTCGGTGAAGTATTTATTACTTTTACAATAAGAGTGGCAGGCGAAAAGTGCAAAGTTACATTTGATGCTAACGGCGGACGCTATACCGGTATCGATGTAATGGAAGTCGAAGCCGGAAGACCATACGGATTTAAGTATGTACCGGACGAATATAAGCGTGAAGGATACCTTTTTGCAGGATGGTTTACGGAAGCAACAGGCGGAACCCGTATATATTCGACATCAATCGTAAAGGGCAGTATAACACTATATGCTCACTGGGTTAAAGTATTTACCGGAAAAGTGTACGATTTTGGTGTAGCATGCGAAGAGAGCGGAAGCCTTAAGATTACTCCTAAGCATCCGGCAACCAAGATCGCGGGATATGAAGTTTCGGTATCATATAACGGAAAAGATTGGAAGACTACAAGCTTTACAGGTTCAGAGGTTGTCCTTAAGAATCTTACCAAAGGATTTGTACATGTTAAGGTTAGAGCCTATAGAATTGATTCTGCGGGTATGAGAGTATACGGTGCATATTCTATGGTTAAAACTGTTGAAGTGCGATAATTCCTTGTGTTTTTACAGGGCTTGTTATATAATTTTTAAGAAATTGTATATATAGAAAGGCGTGAAAATATGCTTGATATTAAGAGAATAAGAGAGAATCCGGAAGAAGTTGCGGCAGCGTTAAAGAAACGTAATCTTGACGTTGATTTTACCGAGCTTCTTACGCTTGATAAGGATAGAAGAGCACTTCTTCAGTCTGTAGAAGAGAAGAAGAACGACAGAAACATTACATCCAAGAAGATTCCGGTTATGAAGAAGAATGGTGAGGACGTAACTGCCGAACTTGAAAGAATGAAGAAGGTCGGAGATGAGATTACAGAGGAGAATAATAAGGTAAGAGACATCGAGGAGAGAATCCAGTATATTCTCGACAGACTTCCTAATATTCCTGCAGATGATGTAGTTGCCGGCGGCAAAGAGAATAATAAGGTTATTAAAGTGTTCGGAGAGAAGCCTTCATTTGATTTCGAGCCGAAAAACCACGTAGATTTGTGTAAAGCACATAATCTTATCGACTATGAGCGCGGCGTTAAGCTTTCCGGCGAAGGAAGCTGGTTATATACAGGTCAGGGTGCACTTCTTGAGTGGGCACTTCTTAACTTCTTTATAAGAGAGCATGTTAAAGACGGATATACATTCATTCTTCCGCCTCATATGCTTGGTTACCAGTGCGGTTACGTAGCAGGACAGTTCCCTAAGTATGTAGAAGAAGATTATTGGATTGACGGCGGTCCTAATGAAAAGGGCAATTTCCTTCTTCCTACAGCGGAGACAGCTCTTGTTAATATTCATAGAGACGAGATATTAAAGGAAGAAGAACTTCCTAAGAGATATTTTGCTTATACACCATGCTTTAGACGTGAGGCAGGTTCAAGCCGTATAGAAGAGCGTGGTATGGTCAGAGGACATCAGTTTAATAAGGTAGAGATGGTTCAGTACGCACATCCGGATCATTCGGAAGAGGCGTTTGATGAGCTTTTAAAGAAGGCTGAAAGCCTTGTACAGAAGCTCGGACTTCATTATCAGTTATCGAAGCTTGCGGCCGATGATTGTTCTTTCTCGATGGGAAGAACATGCGATATCGAAGTATGGATTCCGAGTATGGGCATATATAAGGAGATAAGCTCCGTATCCAACGGATACGATTATCAGGCAAGAAGAGGCAATGTAAGGTTTAGAGACAGTGACGGTAAGATGAGATTCGTTCATACACTTAACGGTTCGGGTCTTGCAACAAGCCGTGTATTGCCGGCAATTGTTGAGCAGTATCAGCAGGCAGACGGTTCTATTGTTGTGCCGGAAGTACTTCGTCAGGATGTCGGAACGGATATAATTAAATAATCTATGCGGCCACTTTTCAGCACTGAAACTGTAAAAGTGGCTGTTTTATAATTTACATTTAATTAATTACTTAACGAGCGGAGGGCAAATGAAGAACAGAATATTAGCCGTGGTATTGGCGCTTACAATGGTTATTCTATGCTTAACTGCGTGTAAGAAAGGCGATGCCGATACGGAAACCGTGGATAATACGGTAGAAGAGAATAATGAAGAGGAAGAAACAGAGATTCCGTCTCCGGATGTTGCCAAAAGAATTGAGCCTAAGGTTAAGGTCAGAGGAATCTATGTAACAGGTGCAGCAGCAGGTAAGGATACGATGGACGAACTTATCGAGCTTTGTGACCGCACGGATATTAACGCGATGGTAATCGATGTTAAGGATGATCTCGGAAATATTACGTATAACATGGACCTTGATATGGTTAAAGAAATCGGGGCCGTATATGAATACGTAAGCGATATGCCGGCATTAATCAAGAAATTGCATGAGCATGGCATATACTGTATTGCGAGAATCGTGTGCTTTAAGGACCCAATCTTGGCAAAAGGCCGAGACGACCTTGCGTTAAAACTTCCAAGCGGTGAGTACGTGGTAGACGGCCACGGAAATCCTTTTGTCAATCCATACAAGAAGGAAGTTCACGAGTATATAGTAAGCGTTGCAAAGAAAGCAATCGAGATAGGATTTGACGAGATCCAGTTCGATTATGTGCGATTCCCTATAGGAGAAGATGCGGATAATGCGGATTATGGTGTTAACACCAAGAGATATACGAAAATGAAGTGCATCTCGTCGTTCTTTACTTATTGTGAGACGGAATTCCACAAAGAAGGAATAATCTTCGGTGCGGATCTTTTCGGAACAATTATAGGAAGCGACTTGGACGAGGAAGCAACGGGACAGGTGTACAAAGATATCGCCATGAAAGCTGATAATGTCTGTCCGATGATATATCCGTCACATTTTGCAAACGGAAATTTCGGATTGGATGTGCCTGATGCGAAGCCGTATGAAGCGATACTTGGAGCGCTGGGTCGTTCAAACAAGGCGCTTGAGGTACTTTCGGAAGAATCAAGAGCATACGTAAGACCGTGGCTTCAAGCTTTTACCGCACCATGGGTACCGGGTCATATAGAATATAAGCTTGCCGAGATAAAAGCGCAGATACAGGCGGTATATGATGCCGGTTATGATGAGTGGATACTGTGGAATGCGGGAAGTTTCTACGATTACGAATAGGATACTTGAAGCATCGTATATGCTATGATATAATAATTCGCGGTGCGTACGGTTGACGCAACTATTTATCTTGAAAGGGATATTAAAAATGAATAAGGTTAAGGCATTTTTAAAGAAAAAGAACATTATCTTTTCGGGAAAAAGATATGGTATTGATGCACTTGGTGCTATGGCACAGGGACTTTTTGCATCACTTTTAATCGGTACGATTATTAAGACAATAGGACAGCAGGCAGGAATCGAATTGCTTGTAACAATCGGTACCTATGCAATGTCTGCAGCAGGTCCTGCGATGGCAGTTTCAATAGGATGGGCATTACAGTGTCCGCCGCTTGTATTATTCTCACTTGCGGCAGTTGGTGTATGCGCCAATGCAACCGATGTATCGGGTGCGGGCGGCCCACTCGTTGTACTTGTTGTTACCATATTTGCATCCGAGTTTGGTAAGCTTGTATATAAAGAGACAAAGGTTGATATTATCGTTACACCGTTTGTAACGATTTTCGTAGGTGTCGGACTTGCGCTTTGGTGGGGACCGGCAATCGGCTGGGCAGCAAGCGCATTTGGAGAGCTTATAATGCTTGCAACCACACTTCATCCGTTTATGATGGGTATATTGGTATCCGTACTTGTAGGTATCGCGCTTACGCTTCCTATAAGCTCAGCAGCTATCTGTGCTGCTTTATCGCTTACGGGACTTGCGGGCGGTGCTGCTTTGGCAGGATGCTGTGCACAGATGGTAGGCTTTGCAGTTCTTTCATTTAGAGATAATAAGTGGGGTGGCCTTGTAGCACAGGGTATCGGAACATCCATGCTTCAGATGGGTAATATCGTTAAGAAGCCTGTAGTATGGCTTCCGCCGATTATCGCATCGGCAATTACGGGACCTATTGCAACATGCTTCTTTAAGCTTGAAATGAACGGACCGGCAATTTCTTCAGGAATGGGAACATGCGGACTTGTAGGCCAGATCGGTGTATATACCGGCTGGATTAACGACATTGCAGAAGGCGTTAAGACAAGCATAACTGCATTCGATATCGCAGGTCTTATCCTTATAAGTTTCGTGCTTCCGGCATTAATTACATGGATTGTAGGC
>JAGAAH010000142.1 GCA_017615375.1 Lachnospiraceae bacterium
GTTATGACCTTCACCCGGAATGTAGCTTGTAACTTCGATACCGTTAGAGAGACGTACTCTGGCGATCTTTCTAAGTGCTGAATTCGGCTTCTTAGGTGTAGTTGTCTTAACTACTGTACATACACCACGCTTCTGCGGAGCAGATGCGTTAGTTGCCTTCTTCTGAAGAGAGTTAAAACCCTTCTGAAGTGCCGGAGCAGTAGATTTCTTCTTTGCTTCATGTCTACCGTTCTTAACTAACTGGTTAAATGTTGGCATTCGTTTCACCTCCTATAATCTAATTTAAAATGCCTCGTGCTAGAACTTATCTCTGGATACATAAATTCAAACGGGCATAGTTCACCCGTATAATTTCGCACGCTAGAATATTATATAAGGATTTTTCCCCGTTGTCAAGCCAAAAATTTAAATGAGGTGCAGATTTACTGCACCTCATTAATATATGACTTTTAATCTTCGTCCTTTGCAGGCGGAATAAGTACATCCTCACCTGCTTCGACTGCCTCTACGATAGAAGCTGCTGCCTCTTCGGCTTCTTCAGCCTCGCGAACACTTTCGCGTGCACGACGTGCCATTTCCTTAGCCATACGGATTTCCTCATCGGTATCGAGAGTAAGATTTCTATATCTCTTCATACCTGTACCTGCAGGTATAAGCTTACCGATAATTACGTTCTCCTTAAGGCCTAATAACGGATCAACCTTACCGTGAATAGCTGCCTCTGTAAGAACTCTTGTAGTCTCCTGGAAGGAAGCTGCCGATAAGAAGGAATTGGTTGCGAGTGCTGCCTTGGTAATACCGAGGATTGCTCTTGTACCTTCTGCCGGCTCCTTGCCCTGTGCCACAAGTTCTTCGTTAACGTCCTCAAAGTCAAGGAAGTCAACAAGTGTACCAGGTAAGAATTCGGAATCTCCTGCGGAGTCGATTCTAATCTTCTTAAGCATCTGACGTACGATAACTTCAATATGCTTATCATTGATTTCAACACCCTGGAGTCTGTATACCTTCTGAACTTCTCTTAAGAGGTAGTCCTGAACGGCACGTGTACCCTTGATATTGATAATATCGTTAGGATATACGGAACCTTCGGTAAGTTCGTCACCTGCTTCAAGAACCTGACCGTCCTGTACCTTCGGTCTTGAACCGTAAGGAATAAGGTATGTTCTGGAATCACCGGTCTCGTTATTGGTAACGACAACTTCTCTCTTCTTCTTGGTATCTCTAAGTTCTGCAGTACCTGCAATCTCTGTGATAATTGCAAGTCCCTTAGGCTTTCTTGCTTCGAACAATTCCTCGACTCTAGGAAGACCCTGTGTAATATCGCCACCGGCAACACCACCGACGTGGAATGTTCTCATGGTAAGCTGTGTACCAGGCTCACCGATTGACTGAGCTGCGATAATACCGATTGCTTCACCAACCTGTACCGTCTGTCCGGTTGCCATGTTGCTTCCGTAACACTTAGCACATACACCGTTCTTACAACGACATGTAAGAATTGTACGAATCTTAACCTTACCGCAGTCAATCTGCTTGCCCTCTTCATCTTCGTATGAAAGCGGATTACCATTTGCATCTACACCGTGCTTAATAACTGTCTCTGCACGACGAGGGGTAATCATATGGTTAGCAGCAACGAGCACGTTGCCGTCCTTATCTTTGATGTCTTCACATACAACACGTCCGGAAATTCTGTCCTTAAGGCCTTCGATTGTTTCCTTACCGTCAACAAATGCCTCAACATACATACCCGGAATCTCATGGCCTTCCTTAACACAGTCCTGCTCACGAATGATAAGTTCCTGTGATACGTCTACAAGACGTCTTGTAAGGTAACCTGAGTCGGCAGTACGTAACGCCGTATCGGAAAGACCCTTACGAGCACCGTGTGCGGAGATGAAGTACTCGAGTACGTCAAGACCTTCACGGAAGTTACTCTTAATAGGAAGCTCGATAGTCTTACCTGTTGTATCAGCCATAAGTCCACGCATACCGGCAAGCTGCTTAATCTGCTTATCGGAACCACGGGCTCCTGACTTAGCCATCATGTTAATGTTATTGTACTTATCGAATCCGTCAAGAAGTACCTTGGTTAACTTGTCGTCGGTATTCTTCCAGGTCTCGATAACTTCTTTGTAACGCTCTTCTTCCGTAATCATACCACGACGGTAGTTACGAGCAATCTTATCAACGGTTTCCTGAGCCTCTGCAAGAAGCTGTGGCTTCTCCTTCGGAACCGTCATATCGGAGATAGATACGGTTAAAGCTGCCTTGGTTGAATATCCGTATCCCATAGCCTTAACATCATCAAGAACTTCAGCAGTCTTAGATGCACCATGGATATTGATAACCTTCTCAAGGATCTTCTTTAATTCCTTCTTACCTACCTGCTTGTCGATTTCAAGTGCGATATGTCTCTGGATACGCTCCTGTTCAATCTTTTCCTTGTTCCACTTATGCTTCTTTGCATCAGCCATAAGTGTCTCTTCGGATCTGTCTACGAAACCGAGGTCCTGAGGAATAATCTCGTTAAAGATAAGTCTTCCTAAGGTTGTCTCCATGATTCCTTCGTATACCTTACCATCTTCACCGGTAACTTTTCTTCTTACGTGAATTCTCTGGTGATATGTAATCTCACCGTTCTCGTAAGCAAGAAGTGCAAGGTTGGTGCTTCCGTAATATACACCCAATAATTCTCTTGGTGTACAGATTACTTCATGGTCTTCTACTCCGTCAGGAGAGTATACGATAAGGTCTGATTCCGTAAGGCGATCTTTCTTCTCGCTCTTAAGAGCTTTTCTAACCTCATCCTCAGACTTAAACTTCGGATAATCCTTCTTGTTAAGTGTAGGGTCGGTTAAAAGTCTATTCACCATACGTCCCATTGTAAGGTAGTAGATACCAAGGACCATATCCTGTGAAGGAACCGCTACAGGGCCTCCGTCTGAAGGCTTAAGTAAGTTATTAGGTGACAAAAGCAAGAATCTGCACTCTGCCTGTGCCTCCATTGATAACGGAAGGTGTACAGCCATCTGGTCTCCGTCGAAGTCTGCGTTGAACGCGGTACATACGAGCGGATGAAGCTTAATTGCTTTACCTTCTACGAGGATTGGCTCAAATGCCTGTATACCAAGTCTATGAAGTGTAGGTGCACGGTTTAACATAACCGGGTGCTCCTTAATTACTCCTTCAAGTACGTCCCAAACTTCAGGCTGAACACGCTCAACCATCTTCTTGGCGCTCTTTATATTGTGTGCCGTTCCGTTAGATACGAGCTCTTTCATAACAAATGGCTTGAAAAGCTCGATTGCCATCTCTTTCGGAAGACCGCACTGGTAAATCTTTAATTCCGGTCCTACGACGATAACCGAACGTCCTGAATAGTCAACACGCTTACCGAGTAAGTTCTGACGGAAACGTCCCGTCTTACCTTTAAGCATATCTGATAAGGACTTTAATGCTCTGTTACCAGGGCCTGTAACCGGACGGCCTCTACGACCGTTATCGATTAACGCATCAACAGCTTCCTGAAGCATACGCTTCTCGTTTCTTATAATGATATCAGGCGCACCAAGGTCTAATAATCTTCTAAGACGGTTGTTTCTGTTGATGATTCTTCTGTATAAATCATTAAGATCTGATGTAGCGAATCTACCGCCGTCCAATGTAACCATAGGACGAAGGTCAGGCGGAATTACAGGAATTACCGTCATAATCATCCACTCAGGTCTGTTGCCTGACTCACGGAATGCTTCTACAACCTCGAGACGCTTGATGATACGCGCCTTCTTCTGTCCCGATGCATTCTCGAGCTGAGCTTTTAACTGCTCTGCTTCCTTGTCGAGGTCAATAGCTTTTAATAATTCAAGGATTGCTTCAGCACCCATTCCTACGCGGAATGAACCTGCGCCGTACTGCTCTACTGCTTCGTTGTACTCCTGCTCGGATAAGATCTGCTTATAGATAAGACCTGTATCGCCGCTGTCAAGTACGATATATGAAGCAAAGTATAATACCTTCTCAAGTACACGAGGAGATAAGTCTAAGATAAGACCCATTCTGCTCGGGATTCCCTTGAAGTACCAGATATGTGATACAGGAGCTGCAAGTCCGATGTGTCCCATACGCTCACGACGTACGGAAGCCTTGGTAATTTCAACGCCGCATCGATCGCAGACTGCACCCTTATAACGAATCTTCTTATACTTTCCACAGTGACATTCCCAGTCCTTTGAAGGTCCGAAAATCTTCTCGCAGAAGAGTCCTTCCTTCTCAGGCTTTAAGGTTCTGTAGTTGATAGTCTCAGGCTTCTTAACCTCTCCGTGAGACCACTCCAATATTTTTTCCGGTGAAGCGAGGCCAATTCTTATGGCGTCAAATGACACCTGTTCATAATTTTCATTATTTGCTATATCTGTCATCTTGGCATCCCTCCTTAATCTTCGTCATCGTAGGAATCTTCATCGAAGTCCTCATCGGCATCGTCCATGTACTCGTCGTCATCTTCAACGTCAACAAGCTCGTTATCTTCGTTTAATTCCTTCTTTGAGAAGCCTTTTGCATTAAAGTCCTCGTCGCTTGCGAAAGCAAAACCTCTGTCGTTATTAATGTCATTGTTAAGGTCGTTACCGATAATGGCATTAAGATTGGTGTTGCCGTATTCGCTGCTCTCGAGAAGCTCTACTTCATTGCCGTCCTCATCAAGTACGTTAACATCAAGGCCTAAGGACTGTAATTCCTTAAGTAATACCTTGAATGACTCAGGAATTCCAGGTTCAGGGATGTTATCGCCCTTAATGATTGCTTCGTATGTCTTAACACGTCCTACAACGTCATCTGACTTAACCGTTAAGATTTCCTGCAATGTATATGCTGCACCGTATGCTTCAAGTGCCCAAACTTCCATCTCTCCGAAACGCTGTCCACCGAACTGTGCTTTACCACCAAGAGGCTGCTGTGTAA
>JAGAAH010000143.1 GCA_017615375.1 Lachnospiraceae bacterium
ATCACTTATGTGTACTATAAATAAAATACAATTGAAAAAATCATTTCCAATTTATAAATAAAATTTTAATAGACTTATTATACTTAAATTACTATAATTATATTGATTTATAATGCATATTTTGCGGATTGAGGTAAGTATGGTATTTAATTCTATTGATTTTTTGGTATTTTTTCCGATAGTATGCCTCGTATACTTCGTTATACCAAAGAAAATAAGATATATATGGCTGCTTATTGCAAGCTACTATTTCTACATGAGCTGGAACCCGAAGTATGCGGTTCTTATCGCCGCATCGACGGTTATTACCTATGCAAGCGGAATTCTTATAAGTAAGGCTGATTCTAAGGCCAAGAAGAACCTCTGCGTTGCGGGCTCATTCATCATTAATCTCGGAATCTTAGGTATATTCAAATACGGCAATTTTTTCTTATATAATGTCTATACCGCAGCCAATGCCATGGGCATTCATATGAGAGAGACGCGTCTCGACCTCTTGCTTCCGGTCGGAATCTCTTTCTATACCTTCCAGGCATTAAGCTACACAATGGACGTATATAGAGAAAAAATCAAGCCTGAAAAGAACATCTTAACCTATGCGCTTTTCGTATCGTTCTTCCCACAGCTTGTTGCGGGCCCTATCGAGCGCTCCGAGAATCTTCTTACTCAGATTCAAAAAGTTGACAAAATTGAACTCTATAATGCAAAGCGTATTAAAGATGGTCTCATGGTCATGCTCTGGGGCTTCTTCCAGAAGCTCATAATTGCCGACAGAGTTTCCATAGTTGTCAAAGAAGTATATAAGAATTATCAGAATTACGGTGCTGTAGAACTTATTCTTGCATCGGTTCTTTTTGCGTTCCAGATATATTGCGATTTCGGCGGATATTCGAATATCGCGCGCGGTGCCGCACAGGTTATGGGCTTTAAGCTTATGCATAACTTCAAGCAGCCGTATCTTGCGACATCAATTAAGGATTTCTGGAGAAGATGGCACATATCGCTTACGACATGGTTCACGGATTACCTCTACATTCCGCTTGGCGGCAACCGTAAGGGCACGGTCCGTAAGTACATTAACATCCTGATCGTCTTTGCGGTATCCGGTCTCTGGCACGGCGCAAGCTACAACTTCGTCGTATGGGGTCTGGTTCACGCAATCTTCCAGGTTGTTGGCGACATTAAGAATCGGAAGTTGGGTATAAAAGCTCCAACCACCGTTCCGATGAAAGTTCTGAAAGTCATAGGCACTTTTATCCTGACGGATTTTGCGTGGGTATTCTTCGCATCCGACCGCTTTATGCATGCAATCCACATCTTCGGGCAGATGGGCAAGTGCTTTAAGGCAGGCTCATTACTTGACCTTGGACTTGACGTAGCAAACTGGTGGATTTTAATCATTGCGATAATTATCCTTATAACGGTTGATATCTTACATGAGAAGAAGATATCGCTCATAAGGTTTTTCAATAACAGCAACATAGTACTTAGATATGCGATGAGCCTTGCACTTTTGTGGGCCGTGGTTCTCTTCGGAGTTTACGGTTACGGATACGATGCAAGCACGTTCATCTATTTCCAATTCTAGGAGGTTAACATGAAGAATGCACTTAAAGTAATAGCCTCCGTCCTTATATTCACCCTCCTTTGTGTGGGAATCAATAAGGGGATTGGCTATATAACCAATGACGACACGCTCTATTTTTCAAGAGTTGCGATAAAAGAAATGTACGATTCGGAAGATATAGACACGGTGTACCTCGGCGCATCGGTCGCTTTCTATGCGCTTGACCCTAACTACATCGATCCGAAGCTTGGCACGAATTCGTTTAACTTATCGACCATGCATCAGAACATGGATGGCTCCTTTTATCTTCTTAAGGAGGCATATAAGACACATCACATCAAGGAAGCTTACGTTGACGTATTCTATGAGATTGCGACATTGTTTGAGGCCGAGAAACGTAAGGATTTGACGAGTATGTACCTTATCACCGATTACACGAAGCCTTCGCTTGATAAGTTTCTTTACGAGATTAACGGCTCGAATGATAAGCACTACTTCAACACCTTCCTTATCTCGAGAAGAAACTGGCAGCTGCTTCTTGACCCAACGCACATCAAGGACGTCGTATCGAAGAAGTTGACACCTGAGTACAGAAGCGGCGGACTCGTATATAAAGAGACCCGACCTAACGAGTACGTAAGCAAGGGATTCGTACATAACAATAAGAAATTGCAGACGGAGGGCAATCTTTTCAGAACCACCCGTCATAACCCTATCAATATCGATAAGCTTAGTCCTACCTGGGTAAAAGCGCTTGAACAGATGATTGATTATTGCGAGAAGCATGATATCAAGCTTCACTTAATCGCAACACCTTTATCCAATTATAGAATCTACAGTATCGGTAACTATGATGAATTCATCAAATTTATCAACCATAAGATCGAGGGAACGCATGCGGATTATTATGACTTTAACTTACTCCGTGAGGAATACTTCCCTGATACAACGACGAGCTTCTCGGATGATCATCATATGAGTTACGAAGGAACACTATACTTCGAGGATGCGTTCTGTAAGCTTATGTCCGGCGAAGTATCACGTGAAGAGCTTTTCTATAATTCTATAGAAGAAAAGTTCGCGACGATGAAGAAGAATGTCTTCGGTTTCGTGCTTACACACGGGGACGATTATGATATAACGGTAACACCGGTTACGACAATAACCGAGGGCGTATATTCTTATTATATAGAAGTACAGGACGAGAATAAGAATGTTATGTGGACGTATGATACGACTGTTGATGCGGGTCTTATGGCAGCGGATAACGGAGTGCATTTCACATACGGAGACGAGCATTGCATAGTAATCGTTAAGTGCTTCGTAGACGGAGAGCAGAAAGCTCAGGCAGCATTTGAACTTAACAAATAGAAAGGATGGTATTATGGTTAAGCATATCATTTTATGGAATCTTAAGGATGAGTACGATGACGTTAAGAAGGAAGAGATTAAGGCAGGAATTAAGAAATCTCTCGAGGCTTTAAACGGAGTGGTTCCGGGGCTTATAAAGCTTGAGATTGTAACGAAGACACTTCCTTCGGCAACTTGTGACCTTATGCTCTATTCCGAGCTTGAGTCACCTGAAGCATTGAAGGGATACGCAGTGCATCCCGATCACGTACATGCGGCAGATACTTATGTAAGACCGTATACCAAGACACGTACGTGTATAGATTATGAATGCTAAGAGGCGTATAAAATGACACTTAGAGAGTTAAAGATTGGCGAAAGCGCCGTTATTACGGAAGTTGGCGGAAGCGGAGAATTGCGTCAGCATTTTCTTGATATGGGTGTAATTCCGGGTGCGGAAGTGATGCTTGTAAAGTTTGCCCCGATGGGTGATCCGATGGAGCTTAAGATTCACGGATACGAGCTTACGCTTCGTCTTGCCGATGCAGATAAAATCGATATAGTTAAAGCTGATGTAACCGGCAGAGAGACAGCTACCGATTTAAAAGAATCGGGAAAGAAATCCCGTAAAGCTTCGAAGAAAGCCGAGAAACCGCTTAATACCCGTATAGCCCACCCGGGTCTCGGTGAAGGCGGTAAGTATCATGACCCGACGCACGAGAATCCGCTTCCTGACGGAACAGTTCTTACCTTTGCACTTGCGGGTAATCAGAACTGCGGTAAGACCACGCTTTTTAATCAGCTTACAGGTTCCAATCAGCATGTAGGTAACTTCCCGGGAGTCACTGTAGACAGAAAGTCCGGCGTTATAAGAAATCATGCGGATACGGAGGTAACGGACCTTCCGGGAATCTATTCGCTTTCTCCTTATACAAGCGAGGAAGTGGTATCCCGTAATTTTATAATAGATGAAAAGCCGAAAGGCATTATTAATATAGTAGACGCAACCAACATAGAGCGTAACATGTATCTTACGATGCAGCTTATAGAGCTTGACGTGCCGATGGTTCTTGCGCTTAATATGATGGATGAGATGACCGGCAACGGTGGTGCGGTTAAGATTAACGAGATGGAGGATTTACTCGGAATCCCTGTGGTACCGATATCCGCTGCTAAGAATGAAGGTATTACCGAGCTTATTAACCATGCTGTGCATGTAGCCAAGTATCAGGAGAATCCGGGACGTCATGATTTCTGTCCGGAAGATGCGCATGGTGGTGCGGTGCATAGAGCAATTCACTCTATAATGCACTTAATAGACGACCACGCAATCAAGTCGGGAATCCCGACAAGATTTGCCGCAACCAAGGTAATAGAAGGCGACAAGCAGATAATCGAGCGTCTGAGTCTTACAACCAATGAAGAAGAGACAATCGAGCATATCGTTAAGCAGATGGAAGAAGAGCGTGGAATGGATCGCGCCGCAGCCATAGCTGATATGAGATATGCTTTTATAGAAGAGTTTGTAAGTAAATGTGTAATTAAACCTCACGAATCGAAGGAGCGAACCCGTTCGATTGCGATAGATAAGATCCTTACCGGAAAGTTTACCGCGATACCAAGCTTTATACTTATAATGGCAGCAGTATTCGTGCTTACGTTTAACGTGATCGGCGCATTTTTCCAGGGACTTATCGAAACGGGAATTGATGCGCTTTCTGCACAGGCAGACGTGGGACTTACCGCAATCGGTGTTAACGAAGTATTGCATTCGCTAATTATAGACGGTATATTCACGGGAGTGGGAGCGGTAGTATCGTTCTTACCTATAATAGTAACCTTGTTCTTCTTCTTATCTTTACTTGAAGATACGGGTTACATGGCGAGAGTTGCTTTTATAATGGATAAGCTTTTAAGACGTATCGGTCTTTCGGGACGTTCAATAGTTCCGATGCTTATAGGTTTCGGATGTTCCGTTCCGGCGATTATGTCATCGAGAACGCTTCCGTCAGAGCGAGACCGTAAGCTTACGATATTTATGATACCGTTTATGAGCTGTACCGCGAA
>JAGAAH010000144.1 GCA_017615375.1 Lachnospiraceae bacterium
AGATACATTGACGTAAAATATAAAGTATGGTTAACGATATGCAATATGTATTTCGTCGTGCGCTTCTTTGCATGATAGAAATATAAGAATAAAAGCGCATAATCGGAAAACCAGAATATTTGAGTTGCAAATCCCATAAGGAAGCTATGAGTCGTGGTTGTATCAAGCATTGTATGTACGCCTTTTGTTGCAACCGCAGTAAGTAACACCGAATATATGAGAATCGGGATTCTTGCCTGACCCATATGAAGATTAAAACCGTATATCATCAGAAGTACCATAGGAAGCGCAAGTATCGGGACTATAACGTCGACCGTCGTTACGGACGGGTCTCTCTCGTAAAGAAAGCTTAAAAAAAGAATGTGCGCCACAGCGAAACTACCAATGCCTGCAAGCATAAAGCCTTTTCTTCGCTTCTTATGATAATATCCCAAAGCCAAATCTCCGCACCAGCAAGCTACCATTCCCACAAGAAGCAAGAGTTGCATTCCCACATATTCGCTTGCGTAAAAAGCAAATCCGAAAGCCATCGTAAGAAACGCGGTACTCGCAAGCATCTTAAACCTGACGTAATACTTCTTTTCCTTATCTAATACGGCTGCTATGCATAGCATAGCCAGCAATGCATAATAGACAATTGAAATAATTACTACAGTTTCCTTCATTTTAGTATTCTCCCAAATCTTCCTTTAAGCGCCTTATGTATTCCTTTACAAATTCCTGCTTCTCTTTGAAGAGGTCTCTGGCAAGCGGAGTTATCATAGGGTTATAATCAGGATTAAAGTACTTCTCGGTTCGCGCCAAAGATTCAGCGAAGCTCGTTGCTTCTTCCAATCCTGCTGCCATATTGTCCCACGCAAGTCTCATTGCGCCTTCTTCATCCATCAAGTCAGCTTCCATAAGAAGTATAAGCTCTTCCTTCGTACCTCGTGTAAGAAGCTCCTTGTTGCTGTGATTCTCTATTAAATACTCTATCAATTCGCGTTTTTCCGGCAAGAAATCGTTTTCTACAGAATACTCATGGAAGATTTCCTTGGAAAGAGCCGCATGCCCATGGTTGATGCCCCTCGCATACCCTGCATCGTGGAATATAACAGCTACTTCCATCGCTTTAACATCCACGTTACCGACATCATCCAACATACGTCTTAACCAGGTAAAAACTCTTCTCGTGTGGGCATATCTGGATCTAAACGGATACTTTCCTCTCTTTCCGCCGGACATACTGTCGTTGCCGCTTTCTTTGAGAAGGTTCTCCACATAAGCCCATTCTTTTTCGTATCCTAAGTCCACGCTCTCGTCGTTAAACATTTTATTCCTCCACAAGCTTCATTGCTGCGCTGCATCCTAATCTGTCAACACCAAGTGCAAGATATGCTTCCATATCTTCTCTTGTTCTTATTCCGCCTGCTGCCTTCATCTTAACATCAGGGCCGATATGAGACTTAAATAACTTAATGTCATCAATCGTTGCACCTGCTGTACCGAATCCCGTAGAAGTCTTGATATAATCAGCTTTAACGCGAGTCACTATCTCGCACATCTTAATTTTCTCTTCTTCGGTAAGATAACAAGTCTCAATTATAACCTTAAGAATCTTACCCTTCGTAGCTTCTCTTATAGCAAGAAGCTCTTTTTCAACTTCACCGAATCTGCCGTTCTTTACATCACTTACATTAATAACGGTATCGATTTCCGATGCACCATCAGCTATTGCCGCACGTGCTTCTTCAACCTTTGCGGATGTAACCTGGTATCCTAACGGGAATCCTATAACGGTACAGATATTAACTTTTCCGTTAAATTCATCGTGAATTCTCTTAATGTATGTCGGCGGAACACATACCGATGCGGTATTATACTTTAAATGCTCCTCACATAATTTCTTAATCTGCTCCCATGTAGCAAATGCCTTAAGTTCTGTATGATCTACGTGGGAAAGTATCTCTTTAACTTCCATATCTATCTCCTTTCAACCTTATCAGCTGTAACTCTTGCATATATAAGCGGTTCAACCTTGCTGTCTTCATTGCTTATTGTAATACTCTCAAGGAAACGCTTCTTTGCAGGCTCTATAAGCTCATCTTTCGATGTATAGAACTCTGCTATTACGTCGCCTTCATTAACCTTATCATGTGTCTTACGTATAAGCTTAATACCTGCGCCGTAATCAATAACACTCTCCTTGGTCTCGCGTCCTGCGCCAAGCATCGTCGATGCGATACCTACACCTTCGGCATCCATATGGCTTATGTAGCCTCCCTTAGGCGCTTTTACCTCTACCTTAATCGGCGCAATCGTAAACTTCGAAGGGTCTAAGATATAACTTCCATCGCCGCCCTGCGCATATGCCATCTTGGCAAGTACCTCTACGGCTTCACCGCTTTCTATCTTATCCTTGGCTAATCTTTTGCATTCTTCTATCGTACCAAGCTCTGCCATATAAAGCATATTGGCTGCAAGCTCTATACATACATCCGTTAAATCCTCCGGTCCGTGACCTTTTAACGTCTCAACCGCTTCGATAACTTCCAGTGCATTACCGATATTATTACCAAGCGGAATATCCATATCGGTAATAAGCGCTGCCATCTTGCGTCCGCAGGATGTACCGATATCAACCATCTCCTGTGCCAATTCGATGGAATCGTCAACCGTCTTCA
>JAGAAH010000019.1 GCA_017615375.1 Lachnospiraceae bacterium
GAGAGGACTCCTCCGGAATTGTCTGCAGATATTTATAAGAACGGAATATATTTAACAGGAGGCGCTTCACAGGTTTCAAGACTTGCCGAATCTGTGTTTAAGGGAACGGGACTTAAGGTTAATCAGGCTGAGAATCCCATGACCAGCGTTGCACTCGGAATTGCCAAGGTTATTAAAGAAGAGAACTACAGATCTTTGGCATATTCGATTGAAGGAATGAGTAGATGAGCCCGATTGTAAAAAAGAAAGGAGAGAAATTTACTCTGCCGAGTAAATATCTCCTTTTTATTTTATCTTTATTATGTACAGCATTGATGGTTGTTTCTTTTACGACAGATGCTTTGGACAGACCGGTTAACGCCGTTGCCGGTTTTATTATTGTACCCTTTCAGAAGGGTATCAGTAATGTCGGAACCTATATTCACGACAGATCTGAAGAACTTGCCAAAATTAAAGAACTGCTCGAAGAAAACGAATCTTTGAAGGAGCAGGTTGATAAGCTCACTGAAGAGAATACCAGACTTCAGGAAGACAAGTATGAGCTTAACAACTTAAGAAGCCTTTATAAGATTGATAAATTATATGACGAGTATGACAAGGTCGGAGCCAGAATTATTGCCAGAGATGCCGGTAATTTCTATCACACCTTTATTATTGACAAGGGAAGCGCAGACGGCATCGAAGTAGATATGAATGTTCTTGCCGACGGAGGACTGGTCGGAAGAGTATCAGGAGTCGGAAGAAACTGGGCCAGAATCGTATCTGTTATAGCCGATAATTCCAACATAAGCGGAAAGGTACTCTCTACTAACGATACACTTATTGTTTCAGGTAACTTAAAGACTTATGAATCAGCCGGATGTGTAGATTTTTCACAGCTTATCGATGCATCGAATGCTGTTCAGATAGGAGATAAGATTACCACGGGAGATATCAGTGATAAGTTCCTTCCCGATATTCTCATCGGCTATGTTAACGATGTCAAGAATGACTCGAATAACCTTACCAAATCCGGAACGATCACTCCTGCGGTTGACTTCGCTCATTTATCAGAGGTTCTTATAATACTTGAGAAGAAGCAGACGGTTGATGATGACAGATAAAAGAGGTAGCTTATGAAAAAAGCCTTGATGGGAGCAGCCTTTTTGCTCCTCTTTTTTCTTTTACAGTGTACGGCTTTTAAGTATTTTGCCGTCAATAATATAGGCCCAAATCTTTTGATAATCCTTACCTGTACATACGGATTTATGTATTCAGATAAGGAAGGCCTTTTGATGGGCTTTTTTGCGGGAATTCTTTGTGATATATTTTTCGGACCAATCCTTGGAATTAACGCTTTGATCTTTATGTTTATTGGTTTTACCGCAGGTAAATTTAACAGACTGTTCTATGCAGAGGATATTGTTCTTCCCGGATCCATTTTTGTGGCGGGAGATATTACCTACGGTTTGATTTACTATATTTTACTGTTCCTGTTACGAAGAAGATTTCAGTTTACGTATTATTTAATGAACGTGATTTTACCCGAAACGATATATACGCTTGTTTGTGCAATTGCGTTTTATCCGCTTCTTTTGCTTTGTATCAACAAGCTTAACAAGATAGGACAGAGGAGAAGAAAAGGTTTTGCTTGAACGAATCAAGGAAAATTTAATAAATCTTTTTACGTCCAGATTTCTGTTTCTGTACCTGGCGTTCTTCGCCATGTTTGCAGCACTGATTGTAAGAATATTTGATCTCCAGATTATCCATGGTGAGGAATATCTGGATGACTTTATGTTAAAGACGGAAAAGAGCAGGGAAATCCCGAGTACCAGAGGTAATATCTACGACAGGAACGGGGTTTTATTGGCGTATTCGGAACTAGCTTACACCGTAAAAATCGAGGATGTTTATGAGGGTACAACCAGAGTTCGAAACCAGACAATGAATGACACTATCTATAAAGTCATTAAGATGGTTGAGAAAAACGGTGACAGCATCATAAACGATTTTTCCATTACTGTTGATGATAACAACGAATACCAGTATACGCTTTCGGGAACCCTCTTACAGCGTTTTAAAGCCGATGTTTACGGACATGCATATGTTACTGACATGACATATCAGGAAGAAACTTCTACAGCGGAAGAGATGATGGAGTTTCTCATGTCTAAAAGCAAGTACGCAATCGGTTCTTACACAGACGAAAACGATTCCAAGTCATTCGTTCCCGGTCTTGGTTATTCTAAGAAGGATGCATTAAAGATTGTAAACGTACGTTATAACCTTGGCCTTATCTATTATCAGAAATATCTTGGAACAACAATTGCTTCCGATATTTCTCCCAAAACGGTTGCCGCTATAATGGAAAACCTTGATGATCTGGAAGGTATTTCCATTGAAGAAGATACAGCAAGAAGATACGTAGACAGCGTATATTTTGCTCCGATTATCGGTTATACAGGAAGTGTGTCAACAGATGAATTGGAGAGCCTTAATGCCCAAAACAGAGCCAAAACCAATGTCGATGCCGACAGATATGAGTTAAATGATATTGTCGGTAAAACCGGTATCGAGCAGACAATGGAGCTTGAACTTCAGGGTAATAAGGGCTCTGAGCAGGTCTATGTTGATAACGTAGGTAAAGTGGTAGAAGTTAAATCAAGGATAGAGCCTTTAGCCGGAAATGATGTTTATCTTACAATCGACCATGACCTTCAGATTGCGACATACAATATCCTTGAGCAGAATATAGCAGGCATTTTGCTTTCTAAATTAAGAAATATGAAAACCTTTACACCCACAGAGAGAACTCAGGGTGCAGATATGGTAGTGCCGATTTATGACGTTTATTATGCGCTGTTTAACAACTACATAATCGACACCAACCATTTTTACAGCGATTATGCGGGAGAATTTGAGAAAACACTGGCCGAAAAGCACGATAATTACAAGGACAGTGTTCTTGCGACGATTCAAAATGAACTCACAGAATCAAGGACTCCTTATAACAAACTTAAAACCGAGTTCCAGGTTTATGAGAGTAATATTGTTACATACCTTACGGACAATAAGGTCATCATGTCCGATCAGATTGACAAAAAGAGCAGTACCTATGACGCATGGAAGACCCAGGAAACAATAGGACTCGGCGAATATCTTGAATGGCTTATATCTATTAATGCCATAGATATTTCAAAACTGAGTCTTGATACCAAATATAATGACTCATCAGAGATATTCGCATCTTTATGTACCTATGTAAATGAGATGCTTGTTGAAAACAATGAGTTTAACAGAAAGCTTTATAAATATATGCTTCTTGGAGATGTTATTTCTCCTTCGGAAGTATGCAAGGCCTTATGCGAGCAGGGCAATGTAAATATTGACCCCGAAGCAGAAGAAAAACTGTTTGCAGGCAGACTTTCCGCATATGATTTTATTACCGGAAGAATTGAAAAACTGGAGATTACACCTGCAAAGCTTGCCCTTGATCCCTGCTGCGGCTCGATTGTAATCACTGATGTTAATACAGGTGATGTGCTGGCGCTTGTGTCATACCCCGGATACGATAACAACAAGCTTGTTAATACTGTAGATAAAGAGTATTACGCAAGCCTTCAGTTAGACCGCTCACAGCCTATGTACAACTATGCTACACAGCAGGAGACGGCACCCGGTTCAACTTTTAAGATGGTTATGGCGACTGCGGGTCTTATGGAAGGCACTATCAACCTCGGTACAACCTTCCCTTGTTACGGTATATTTGAAAAGGCTAATTACGAGGCTAAATGCTGGGTATATCCCGGAGCTCACGGACTGTTAAATGTTGTCGGAGCTATCCAGAATTCATGTAACAACTTCTTCTATGAACTTGGTTACAGATTAAGTATTGATAATGACGGTGACTATAATTCGGCATTAGGTCTAAGTAAAATATATAAATATGCAGATTCTTACGGATTGTCCGAAAAGAGCGGAGTTGAGATAGAGGAAGCAGAGCCTCAGGTTTCTGATGAACTCTCGGTTCTTTCTGCTATCGGTCAGGGTACCAACAACTATACGACCGTTGGACTCGCAAGATATGTGACGACAGTTGCAAACAGCGGTACATGTTATAACCTTACTCTTATTGACAAGGTTACCGACCATAACACAACCCTTCTTTATGACAATGCCGCTGAGGTAAGAAATGTTCTTGAAATGCCCGATAACTACTGGAATGCGATTCATACCGGTATGAGAAAGGTTGTAGAGACTAAATACTATTACAGAGATCTTGGCGTAAATGTAGCCGGTAAAACAGGTACGGCGCAGGAGAGCAAATCAAGAACAAACCATGCTCTGTTTGTTTGTTATGCTCCGTATGAGGAACCTGAAATCGCGATAGCAACTCGTATCGCATTTGGTTATTCATCAGACTTTGCGGCAAGAACAACAAGAGAAGTAATTAAGTATTACTTTGAACTTGATGACGAAGAAACAATTGTAAGCGGTACAGCTGAGCAGATCGAATCCGGTATCGGATCCAACGAGGGATAAAAGTGTTTAAGAATTACAGGATAAGAGATTACGGATTTAAATTATTAATATATTGTATTATCCTTGGATTTTGCGGCGTTATCATGGTCGGTAGTGCCAAGGAATCCCTTCAGAACAAGCAGGGTATAGGTTTTTTAATCGGTGTTTTTGTGATGATTATAGTATCCTTGATTGACTATAATCTCATTGCCAAGTTTTATTGGGTAATATATGTTTTAAACATCGGATTGCTGAGCCTGACGCTTACCCCCTTAGGACACGCGGTAAGTGGCTCTGCGAGATGGATTGAGATATTTGGATTCCGTTTTCAGCCTTCTGATACGGCAAAGATTTTATTGATTTTATTCTTTGCACAGTTTATCATGGTAAATAAGAACAAAGTTAAGAATTTTAAGTTTGTTTTGATGTCCGTGGTGCTTCTTTCAGTACCCTGGTTTCTGATTTACAAACAGCCCGATTTGTCCACAAGTATTGCGGTATTTGTGGTTGTTTGTATTATTTTGTTCGTGGGAGGAATTGATTATAGGGTCGTTATAGGCGTTATTGCGGTAGCGGTTCCTGTATTCATTATCGCCTTCAATCTCGTCCTTCAACCTAACCAGAGTATCATTGAGGATTACCAGCAAAGGCGTATTTTGGCCTTTGTAGATCCCGAAAATTATCCGGACGATGCACTTCAGCAGATGAATTCCGTAACGGCTATTGCTTCAGGTCAGCTGGACGGCAAGGGATACAAGAACAACGAAATCAGTTCCCTTAAGAACGGAAACTTCATCATTGAGCCTCAGACCGACTTTATCTTCGCAGTTCTCGGAGAGGAGTTCGGATTTAAAGGCGGAGTGTTTGTTATAGTATTTTTGTACCTAACAAGTTTTGAATGCATAAAGATTGCAAGAAGGGCGAAAGATACCTGCGGAAGTATGATTGCTACGGGCGTCGGGTCGCTCATAGCAGTCCAAAGCTTCTTTAATATCGGCGTTAATACCTTCCTTTTACCCAATACAGGTATTCCGCTTCCTTTTGTAAGTTATGGCCTTACGTCTTTGCTTTCCATGTACATTGGTATTGGCCTGGTTTTAAATGTCAAACTTCAATGTATCAGAGGCAAAGTGAATAATAATATAATGTAAATAATGGGGTGATTCAATGAATATCGCACTTATTGCTCATGATGGCAAAAAGAAATTGATGCAGAATTTCTGCATTGCATACAGAGGAATCTTAAGCAAGCATGAATTGTGTGCTACAGGTACCACCGGTCGTTTGGTGGAAGAGGTAACTAATCTTACAGTGCATAAATTCCTTGCGGGTCACCTTGGCGGCGATCACCAAATAGGAGCGCAGATAGAGCATAACCAGATTGACCTGGTTATCTTCTTAAGAGACCCCGTTGATGTTAAAGTTCACGAGCCTGATGTAAACAATGTTGTCAGACTTTGTGA
>JAGAAH010000145.1 GCA_017615375.1 Lachnospiraceae bacterium
AGAGTCGAAGATACAATGAATTCCGTAAAAGAGCAGAACACTCTCATCATATCGACAGGAGAGAGATTCGATGCGATTAACGAAGACGTACAAAAGCTTCTCGGAGAATTCTCCGGACTCGAAGATGGAATCAATGCAATTGCTAAGTCTACAACGCAGATCAACGAAAGCGTAGATACATTATCGGAGAACAGTCGCGATATTGAAGTTCTTTCGAACGACGGCGTCGCTTCATCAGATGCAGCAGTTAAGGCCTGCGATGACCTTGAAAAAGCTCTTCGCAGAATTTACGAGTCGGTTAATGAACTCAACAAACGCTAACTATAATACAAGTCATAATTAAAGAACAGCCGGTTAACTATTGTAACCGGCTGTTTTATTGTATTTACTCTTCTGCTTCCTTAAGGTTGTCGATGTGCTTATTCTCTAATCGCTCATATACGGAGGTCTTGATAACTATATCATGAAGAAGTTCTTCCATTATACTTCCTTCCGAATAATCGGCGGGCGCATAATACTTGATACGATTCTGCCTGATAAGCGCCTCTACCTTCTTCTTATTCTGCTTATCGGGATCGTATACACCGATGGAATGTCCTCCGTAGACATTAACCAATTTCATACACGGCACATCGGTCTCTGAATCTCCGATATAGACAATATTTCGGAATGGCACGCGCAATTCGTCCGGCGTGTAATAATCGTTAACTCTGCTATCATTAATATCCAATATTCCCTTCTCTATACGGAAGAGAAACTGCGTCTTATTCGTAAAGTTAACGACCTGAGCAGGCCACACCGCAGAGCCCTTGTCGTTATAGTAAAAAGCACTTGCATATATCTTCTCGAATTCATCTGCAATCTTGGTTCCTTCTATCATTTCCTTAAGACCTGAAGAAATGATATAGTGCTCTACCTTAACGCCGTTTTTCTCGCCAAATTCTCTGATACGACGAAACCAGGTATCAACGCCCTTATATAATTCGACTTTGCTTCCGTAATCACGGAGCTTTTCCGGTGTTACATAGAACTTTCCGACTGCATCTTCTATCATGAGATACATATATGCAAGGTTTTGATCCATGTCATTTTCTTCTGCCAGGACATCGGACTTCTTCCAGAATTCTTCAGCCTTTTCAAAGTTAAGTGACTGTATGTAACCTTGCGCCTGCATATTATCAGGCGATAAAGTCTTATCAAAGTCGTAGCATATCGCAAGTACAGGAACGTCATCCCTCTTTAATTCTTCTGCCATTTATACCCCTTTAAAGTATGTCTTTAATCTTTAATGTAGCAAGTAAGAAGCAAAGCTGTCCTGCTATATTAATTCCTTCAGCAATCCAATTCCAGTATGCTGCGTTAAAATCTCTTGATGAAATATATCCCATAGAGAGAAGGCATACTGTCGAGATTAAGAGAAGAAGTACCGCTAAAGTACTTTTCTTCCTTACCGCAAGAACCATAAGACCACCCTCAAGCATAACCGCACCGAGAGTCATCATAAGAACAAAAATCATAGTGCCGGAAAATGCCATCGGAGCTACGCTATATGCTGTCTCTCCCTGCTTATGTGTAAGCATTGCAACAATTGCAAGTCCCGCAAGCAAGAATCCGATTGCCTGTAACGGGAAAAACAAGTTACTTAAAACTTCAAAATCGCAAACTTTTAATGCGTAAAGAAGCTTATATAACGCCTTCATTGCACCTGCAAGTATTATATCTATGGTACCTGCCGCCAAAAGCGCAAACGCACCTTTACTCATTCTTGTATAAAGCGCACGCTGCAGGATTATCGCTGCGATTCCGAATATAACTACCGGAACGAAATCCATAATCGCCATGAATACTGTATATTCTTTCATGAAATCTCCTTACTTTCTTGCTTCTTTATTAAGGTGATAGATTGGAAGAAACGGAATAATAATCGGTGTATGATCTGCATAATCATGATATTCCTTGTTGCTGCCGTATCTTCCAAGCTGGCGCTTCTCTAATCGCTGTGCACCGTTAAACATAATAAGTACGATACAGATATACGCGATAATTACCGCAAGCCACTGGCCTACTCCCTGCAAGATATCAAGCGCGGATACGGTAATTCCGGTCCAGAAAAGAATCTCGCCAAAGTAGTTCGGGCATCTTACGATTCTGTAAAGACCCTTGGTTGCTACCATATCAGGACGAACCTTCTTCTGCGCGCTTTTCTCGCGGTCTGCTTCAGATTCGATAATGATTGCAAGTACGCAGATGATAATGCCTGCTAAGGAGAATCCCGACATTCCGCCACCATTATAGAGACGGAAGAATACACCTGAAGTCTGTGCTACGTAAAGAACCGCAACGCATAACCAGATAGCGATTTTAACGAAGATTGGCATTGAAGATTCTTCGCCGGTTGCTTCCTTTAAAGTCTTTCTATAAGCGAGGTTCTTAATCTCTCTTATTACAAGGAATCCGGAAAGTCTGAATCCGTATATTACAAAAAGTGCGCAAAGCGCGAAGTACTGCCAGTTAGTCGGTGCAAAGTGTCCCATTAACATCATTACCAGCATTGCAATTCCGATGCCTGCAACTGAAAGTCCGTAACCTACCGACAAGAAATATACGTACTTATAAAAACCGATAACGCAAACAACCAATGCGATTACGGCAAATATCCACAAATACTCAAATCCCATGATGTGCCTCCTTAATTCTTAAAGCTTTCTTTGATATACTCTTTGAAGCTCATGTCGCCGTATACCGTATCGCCGACCATCTCTTCCGTAAGTGTCCACTTAGAAAACTTAAGGATTGCTTCTTTGCCGTTTTTCTTTAATTTATTGACAAAAGCAAGAACATCAAAGAGCCATGACGGTGCACGCTTAATTACTACAGGCTTGCCCGCTGCCTCAAAGCACATATTGGCAATCTCTTCATAGGAATATGTCTCCTTACCGCCGACGTTGTAACACTTGTTATCGTCACACATATGCTTAACAATAAACTCTGCGAAATCTTCGGTTGAAATTACGTTAGCGTGTACAGGCTTCTTGCCAAGTAATGTGACTTCGCCTTTCTCGATCATTGGCTTAAATACCTTAACGATATCGTAGAAGTAACCTGTCGGGCGGTAGATACAATACTGTAAACCGCTCTTCTTTAATTCTTCCTCGAAAAGATACTTTGCATGAAGCATCGGTACGTCAGGTGCCTTATCTGCCTTAATTACGGAAATATATGCAAAGTTCTTAACTCCTGCCTTCTTAGCTTCATTAAGGAGATTAAGATTTCCCTGATAATCAATCTGGTAATTGGTAACGGTTGCGCTTGTCTTGGTAAGTCCGACAGTTGTAATAACAACATCTGCGCCGTCGCAAAGTCCCTTCAAAGCTTCAGGGTTTGTTACATCCAATTTCTTAAATGTAAAGTTTCCTGTAAGTCCCAAGTCTCTCTCTATCATATCGGCCGCAACAACTTCATGGCCTTCCTTTAAAAGCGCTTTAAATACATCTGAGCCAAGATTTCCATAGGCTCCTGCAAGTACTACCTTCATTATTTCTTCTTCTCCTTTGCTCTCTTGTCGTTGATTATATCCATGTGCTCAGCAGTGATTAGATCTACGTTGTTCTCCTTAGCCCATGCAACACAAGCCTTAAGAACCGTAGGAAGAAATACTCTCGGCACATTAAGTATCTTCTCCAATGCGTCATCCGTAAACTTAACCTTGTCATCAACTCTGTCTGCCGCATAACGTACGGACTCGAGTGATGCTTTTCTAATCGGTAAAAGCTCTGCACGCATTCTTCTATGCTTATGGAACCAGAAATTCTTGGAATCTCTGTATCCGTAATCTACCGGTGCAGGCGGGAAGTCTGATGCCTTAACGCCTCTTATAATTGCATCCGAGTAGCGCTTTTTCATAAGAATCTTATCTACCTTAAGAATGAAATGAGCTCCGAATTTACTTGTTATACCGTTGAAATCATGATACGGACCTTCGTATCCGTCTTCGATTCCGGCCTTATCGTTTTCTGCTCCGTCAAGCTCTCTGACCCATGTGCATTCGATTACCTGATATGCATCGGCAAGTACCTGCGGACGCTTCTCACCGGTTGTCTCCTCCATAATGCCCTTCTCAAGCTTAAAGTTGCACTTAGGCATCTTATCTGCAGGCTTATCGCCCGGCCAGCTTAACTTAACGCACTCCTTAAAGTACTTAGGGTCATCCGTGATAAAGTTAAGGGCACATTTGCCGTTTCTTAAGATGTTCTGCGCCGTATTGGATGAATTTCTGCAGCAAAGCAACATTGCATAGAAATCCTTACCGGCTACATAATAAGGCTGAACGAGGGAATAAGGACCGCATGTGGTCGTACCATCCTCGCACAATGTCGAGATAACTACCGTCGGCATCGGAAAGAAAAGCGATGTCTGATAGAAATTATCAACGATTCGTAAATCTTCAAAACTGCTCATTTATAGTCCTCCTAAAGATTAGTATTCGTATTTAAGACGATCTGCCGGAATATGTTCACGGATAACCTGACGAAGCTGTCTTACATCCATCGGCTTAATTAAGAAGCCGTCAACTCCGGCCGCCTTGAAAAGTTCATAAGCTTCGCTCATTGCGTTTGCGGTAAAAGCGATAAACGTTACGTTCTTATAGTATCCGTTAAATTCCGGAATCTGACGCATATTTCTAATGGTCTCGATACCGTCCATTCCCGGCATCATGTGATCCATCAATATTAGGTCATACTTCTTATGCCTTGCCATCGCTATGCCTTCCTCGCCCGAAAGTGCGAGATCGACGCGTGCCTTAAGCGGTTTGAACAATCCCTTGGCAACGAGAAGATTGGTCTTATTATCATCTACAATCAAGACTTCAACATCAGGGATTATGAAGGTATCTTCCTTCTTC
>JAGAAH010000146.1 GCA_017615375.1 Lachnospiraceae bacterium
CATCTCCGATTTAAGAAATTTCTTTCTTGCAGGGGTATTATAGAATAGATTCTTGACAAACATGGTCGTACCGTCAGGTGCTCCGACATCTTCCATGTTACCGATATTACCGCCTTCTATGCGTAACTTGGTTCCGTTAAGTGCATCCTTCGTCTTGGTAATAATCTCCATTACCGACACTGCCGAAATTGATGATAATGCTTCTCCTCTGAATCCCAATGTGGAGATACTGTATAAATCCTCCGAATCTCTTAATTTACTTGTCGAATGGCGCAAGAAAGCTGCTTCGATATCGTCTTTTTCGATACCGGAGCCATTGTCGGTTACACGAATATACGAAATTCCGCCATTTTTAATCTCTATGGTTACTGCGCTTGCACCTGCATCTATTGCATTCTCAACAAGCTCTTTTACCACGTTTAACGGTCTTTCTACTACTTCACCGGCAGCAATCTTATCAATTGTTTCCTTCGAAAGTAAATGAATCTTGGGCATTTTAACTCCTTTACAGTTTCTTCTTAAGCTCCACAAGCTTATTTAAAGCATCCATAGGTGTCATATTATTAGTATCAAGGTTTCTGATTTCATTAATAACCGGATTTTCAAAGCCCAAATCAAACAGGCTTAATTGTTCCGGTTCTCCATATATAACATCATCTTTAGGTTTCTTAATCTCGGTTATCTTATCGGTATTAAGCGCAACATCGCTATCTGCCAAGCTATTTGCAATTTCCTTTGCGCGCTCGATAACCGACTCGGGTACTCCCGCGAGGCGTGCAACTTGGATTCCATAGCTTTTATCCGCGCCGCCCTTAACTATCTTACGTAAAAATACGATATCATCGCCGTTTTCCTTAACAGCTATGCAATAGTTGCTTACATTATCAAGTCTTCCCTCAAGCTCGGTAAGTTCATGATAATGTGTGGCAAATAACGTCTTTGCGCCAAGTATCTTCGGATCCGATATATGTTCTACAACGGCCCATGCAATGGATAATCCGTCATAAGTACTCGTTCCCCTTCCGATTTCGTCAAGAAGAATAAGGCTGTTACTCGTTGCATTACGAAGTATATTGGCAACTTCCGTCATTTCAACCATAAATGTAGACTGTCCGCTTGCAAGGTCATCAGACGCACCGACTCTTGTAAATATATGGTCTACAATACCTATATTGGCATAACTTGCAGGTACGTAACTTCCCATCTGTGCCATAAGGCAAATAAGTGCGGTCTGTCGCATATATGTGGATTTACCTGCCATGTTAGGTCCGGTAATTATGGCGATTCTGTTCTTCTTGTTATCAAGATATGTATCGTTCGGCACAAATAGATTACCGGAAATCATTCTTTCAACAACAGGGTGTCTTCCGTCCTTAATCTCAATTACGCCGTCATTATTAACGTTAGGCTTAACGTAATTATTCTTATCCGCAACGTATGCAAGAGATGCGATTGCATCAAGCATCGCAATCGCTTTAGCCGTCTTATGTATCCTTTTAACTTCCGAAGAAATCTTCTGTCTTATATCCGTAAAAATTCGATATTCAAGAGCGATTAAATGCTCTTCCGAAGAAAGAATGGTATCTTCAAGCTCTTTTAATTCCGGAGTAATGAACCTCTCACCGTTGGTTAACGTCTGCTTTCTGATAAAATAATCAGGCACATTACTTAAATTACCGTTCGAGACCTCGATGTAATATCCGAAAACCTTATTAAAACCGATTTTTAAGTTCTTAATTCCGGTCCTTTCCTTTTCCTTCTCAACAAGGTCTGCCATCCAGTTCTTGCCTTCGGTCTTGGCTACACGAAGTTTATCTATCTCCTCCATGTAACCTTCCTTGATTATCTTGCCTTCATTAAGCGTAATAGGTGCGTCTTCGCTTATTGCCGCATCTATAAGCTCAAAAAGATCGCGAAGGCTGTCCATATCATCGTTTAGATCAGAAAATGCCTTACACTTAAAATCATTAAGAAGACATTTTATCCCCGGAATCATCTCGATTGACGTCTTAAATGCCACCAAATCTCTCGGGTTTGCGGTTTCATACGTAATCTTTCCGACAAGTCTTTCAAGATCGTATATCGGATTGAGATATTCTCTTAATTCATCTCTGTTAATAACATTGCTATTGAATTCTTCAATCATCGAAAGACGAGTATTGATCAAATCAATATCCGTCAAAGGCTGCTCCACGAACTGTCGAAGCATTCTGGCTCCCATCGCGGTCTTGGTCTTATCAAGCGTATGAAGCAAAGAACCTATTTTATTCTTTTCTCTCATAGTCTCGACAAGCTCTAAGTTTCTTCGCGACGCACCGTCAATCATAAGATACTTTCCGCTGATGTAAGGATGAATTGTCGTTATATGAGTAAGCGAATTCTTTTGAGTATCATAAAGATACTTAAGTAAAGCTCCCGCCGCAACCGTTCCGGCAGGGAAATCGGTAAGTCCGAGCGCGTCCATCTTCTTTACGCCAAAATGCGAAAGAATTACATTTTCAACTGTATCGTCATCAAAATAGAAATCATCGATAACGCCCATCTGAAGATTATATTTGTTCTTATATTCTGTAAGGTCCACACCGCTTAAAAGAAATGCTTCGTTGGAAATAATCTCGGGCGGCGCATACATTACGATCTCATCGTATAATGCTTTGGCGCTTTTTAACTCGGTTACGTGAAAATCGCCTGTAGTTACGTCTACTGCAGCTACTCCGTATGCATCACCGAAATATACTATGCAAAGAAGATAGTTATTCTTGGTTTCATCAAGGGCAGTCGTACTTGTAATGGTTCCCGGAGTAACCACTCTTATAACTTCTCGCTTAACAAGTCCCTTTGCAAGCTTAGGATCTTCAACCTGCTCGCAAATTGCTACTTTATAGCCTTTTTGAACGAGCCTGTTAAGATATACGTCTGCCGCATGATAAGGCACACCACACATAGGTGCGCGTTCTTCCATTCCGCAATTCTTACCGGTTAATGTAAGCTCTAATTCTTTTGAAACTTTGATTGCATCATCAAAGAACATCTCATAGAAATCACCGAGTCTGTAGAATAAAATGCAGTCACTGTATTCTTCTTTGGTTTTAAGATACATCTGCATCATAGGTGATAACTCATTTGCTGCTATTTCCACGTTAATATCCTTCCTTACGGCATATATTTTGCGGCAATTTTCTCTGCAACTTTCATTCCGTCCATTGCCGCAGACATTATTCCTCCGGCATATCCCGCGCCTTCTCCCGCAGGATATAATCCCTTAATTTCACTTACCAATTCGTCATTTCTTAATATTCTGACAGGGGACGATGTTCTGGTTTCCACGCCTGACATAACCATATCATCATCATCAAACCCTTTAATCTTATGTCCGAAAGCATCAATTCCTTCAATAAATGCTGTATTGATATACTCCGGATACAGTCCTCTTAGGTTAGCCAAAGTGCTTTGTCCTTTAATAGATGACGGTATGTGTCCCAGACTTTCGGACTTTTTATCATTAACAAAATCAATGTAGCGTTGTTGCGGAATCTTTCCGTTTCCGAGTTCGTAAGCTTTTTTCTCAATTTCTCGCTGAAAAGCAACACCTGCTAAAGGGCCTTTTTCGGCAAAATCATCAGGTGTAACGGATACGATAACCGCTGAATTTGCATTGATTCCGTCTCTTTTTTTATAGCTCATTCCATTAACGGCAAGTCGTCCTTCTTCAGAGCTTACGTTAACCACATATCCTCCCGGACACATACAGAATGTATATACACCTCTGCCGTTTTGCGCAGTATGCGTCAATTTATAAGGTGCCGCAGGCAATTCATATGGCACATTCCCGTATTGAGATTCATTAATCGTCTGCTGAAGATGCTCTACCCTGAAACCTACCGCAAAAGCCTTAGCTTCCATAGGCACTTTTAAATCATACAATTCTTTAAAGGTATCTCTTGCGCTGTGTCCTATCGCAAGAATACATACATCGGTATCGATTCTCTCATTATTCGACGTAACTATGGCACGTAAATTGCCGTTTTCTATAATGAATTTCTCTGCTTTGGTATTAAACTTAAATTCACATCCAAAGCTTATTATCTTCTCTCTTAAATTATGAATAACCGTAAAAAGTACATCCGTACCGACATGTGGCTTAGCATCATATCGAATATCCGGATCTGCTCCGCATTCCACAAATAATCTTAAAACTTCGTCGTTACGAAGATATGCATCTTTAACAAGTGTGTTAAGCTTTCCGTCGGAAAAAGCTCCCGCACCGCCTTCACCGAACTGTACATTCGATTCTGTATCAAGAACCCCCGTCTCAAAAAAACGATTAACATCTTCGGTTCTGTCTTCCACGCATTTGCCGCGTTCCAATATAATCGGTGCATATCCTTCTCTTGCAAGAAAATAAGCGGCAAATAAACCGCACGGACCTGCGCCTATAATTACGGGGCGCTTCGTTAATTTAATTCTATTCTCACTTATATCTCTTAAAAATTCATATCTTTTTTCGGTAAAAGCGCTGACATTGCCGTCTTTTAATACTGCTTTATTACATAGCACCTTATTCTCATCGTTAACTTCAACAATTAACCTTAAGACATAGTAAATATCCGGCTTCTTTCTTGCATCAATAGACCTTTTGTCAATTGATAGCGTACGAATCTCATCCGGATTAATCTTTAAAATCTTTGCACACTTTTTCTTAAGAGCATCAAAGTCGGTATCGACTTTAACCTTAACATCACTTATTCTAATCATTGCAATTCCTTGCAGCATTAATGCCTGCCACACGTCCCGACGACCATGCCCACTGAAGATTATATCCTCCGCACATGCCGTCTATATCTATAAGTTCTCCTGCAAAATAAACTCCGGGTATAAGCTTTGATTCCATCGTGTCTTCGTTAATCTCATCCGTGTTGACGCCTCCGGCGGCCACCTGCGCATCTTCAAACGAACGCGTTCCCGTAATTGTTAATTTGAAATTCTTAACGGTCTCGGCAATTCTTTCAATATCACTGAACCTTAAATCTCCTGCGGTAATCTCAGGCTCTATATTAAGCTTATTAATTATGCACTCGGCAAGCTTATCCGGTAATAACCCGATAAGTGCCGAAGTTACGCTTTTATGCTCGTTATAACCCTGAAATCTTTCTATTATTTCATTCTTTTCGACATCCGGTGCAAGGTCAAGAACTGCAGTAACTTTATGTCCTGCTTTTATGGCATATGATACAAACCTGCTTC
>JAGAAH010000147.1 GCA_017615375.1 Lachnospiraceae bacterium
GGATTTATCGCACCTGTATCCGTATATCCGGGTGAAGATGAGCTTCTTGCACTTGCACAGGGCGGACTTCGTGTTCTTAATAAAGAAGAGGAAGCACATATCTATAAATAAGGATCGAAAATATGGATGAATTAAGGAGTTTCTTAGAGGAGACGCTTAATACACAACTTAATAAGATCATTATAAGCAATGGTAAAACAAAGGGCGGAGTGAACAAGATTCACATCCGCCCAATTCTGCTGAAAGAAAAAGTTCTTTTCCAGGCGGCATCCTATACCGAGAAACAGGTATTTCACGAGAATCTTACAAAAGAAGAGACAATAAACAAGATAATTGCCCTTATGGAAGAATATAAGCAATGTGAGATAGATCATGAGGATAAGATAATTACCTGTCTTATAAGCAAGAAGGGCAAAGTCACCATTAAGGCGAAGAACAATGTTCGTAAAGGGGAAGAAAAAGCGTCAAAGACGGAGCTTTTATCCCATAACAGAAGGAAAAAATACTTGATACCGGAAGGAGTACCGGTACCGTTTCTTATCGATCTTGGCGTAATGACAGAAGACGGCAAGATACACGATAAGATGTACGATAAGTATAGACAGATTAACAGATTCTTAGAATTTGTCGAAGATATACTTCCTGCCTTACCGAAGGACAGGGAAGTCACAATAATAGATTTTGGATGCGGAAAATCCTATCTTACCTTTGCAATGTACTATTATCTTAATAAGCTTAACGGCATAAATGTGCAGATGATAGGCCTTGATTTAAAGGAAGATGTAATAGATAAATGTAATAAACTGGCAGTTAAATACGGCTATGACAAGCTTAAATTCCTTGTCGGCGACATTAAGGATTATGAGGGCGTAGATAAGGTAGATATGGTTGTAACACTGCATGCTTGCGATACAGCTACGGATTATGCGCTTTACAAAGCAGTAACGTGGGATGCAAGCGTAATACTTTCGGTTCCTTGTTGTCAGCATGAGATGAATAAGCAGCTTAGCGGCACATATAAGGATACAGACCTTGCAGCTCTTATGTCATATGGTATAATAAGAGAGCGCGTGGCGGCGCTTTTTACGGATGCGGTCAGAGCAGAAGTATTAAGGGACTGCGGATTCGACGTACAGCTTCTTGAGTTTATCGATATGGAGCATACGCCGAAGAACATTCTTATCCGCGCGGTAAGAGAAAAGAAAAAGATAGAGATTAAGCCTAATAAGAAGACGCACCGTGATGCAATCGAGTATCTTAAGGTTACGCCTATGTTGCTTAAACTTCTCGATAAAGAAAGGTAAGTTTTAATACTTATGACGAAAATACTTTCAAAGGCAGGTATTCTTGCGGGAATATTTGTGGTAAGCGTTTTTATAATGGAAATCTTCTCGAGTATCTCGGGAGAGGACCGAACAGCCAAGATGGATGCGGCAACGCTTCCGACAATGGTATTATACGAAAATGCGCAGGCGGTTAATACCCTTTTCGGTTATACAACCGAGATGGACACTGATTATATGCGCGATACCATAACACCGCTTTTTAATAACCTGTCACTTCCTATTACAATTAATACATACGGTGCAGCTGTCGAGAAAATCAACTACAAGATAAGAACGCTTAACGGCGACAGACTCGTTGAAGATACCGACATTAAGGAATTTGCCGTAGACGGAAACAAGATAAATGTGACGCTTCCGATACAGAATCTTCTTGAAGATGCGGTTGAGTATCAGCTTATTATAATGCTTACGGTTGATGGTCGCGAAGTGTATTACTATACGCGAATTATCGTGCCGACCGATATGCATGCAAGAGAATGTATATACTTTTGCACGAGTTTTAATGAAAAGACCTTTATACCGGAGAAGAAGCAGGATCTTGCAATCTATATGGAATCCGACCATACGATGGCAAACGACAATCTCCATTATGTAACAATAAAGTCATCGATGAAGCAGCTTTTTTACGCAGGATTCGAATGTGCGCCTATTACGGAAAAGCGCGTAAACATTAAGGAAATTAAGCCGGAATATACGGTTGTTACGATAGAATACAGTATCGGTGCCAAGGGAGAAAACGGCGAGCCCGAATACTATAACGTAGAAGAATACTATAGAGTTCGCTGGGGACAAGCGAGAATGTATCTTCTTAATTTCGAGCGAACGGTTAATCAGATATTCCGTGAAGACGGAGATAATTTCGGTAAAAACTCCATCCGCTTAGGAATCGCTGATGAAGAGAATGTTGATTACAAGACAAGCGAGAACGGTACAATCGTTGCATTTGTGCAGGAAGGTGACCTCTGGCAGTATTCCAATATCAACAATTCTCTTGCAAGAGTATGGTCTTATAGAGGCTATGAGCAGTTAGACGAGAGAGAGAATAATAAAGACCACCAGGTTAAAGTTATAAGGGTAGATGAGACCGGAAGTATAGATTTCATTATATACGGATATGCGCCGAGAGGCATTCACGAAGGTCAGGTCGGAATAAGCGTATATCATTATGATTCCGTAGCCAATGCAAATGAAGAGATTCTCTACATACCGTTTACAAGATCTTATCAGATGATAGAGCAGATGGTAGGTAAGATTCTTTATGTTAATGACCTTAACCATTTCTATATTAAGTGCGAGAATAACATCTATGATATAGACCTTACGACAAGAATTGCAACCGTTATGGGAAGCGGCCACGGCGAAGGCTGGTACAGTGTATCAAGTGATTCTTCGAGGATGGCATTTTTAAGCAAGGGTAATGAAAACGAAGGCGAGAAGATAGAATACTATAATCTCGAAGACGGAAGCAAGATAGAGATTAATGCGATGGATGACGAGTGGATAAGACCGCTTGGATTCATAGAGCATAACTTAATATACGGAGCCGTTAAGAAAGATGACGTAACCATAGGTATATCGGGAGCGGTACATTTCCCGATGTATGCCATGTATATAATCTCTGAAGACGGAATAATTAAGAAAGAGTATAAGAAAGATAATATCTACGTACTCGGAATTAAGTCCGAAGAGACACTTATAAAAATCGACCGCGAAGAGCGAGTCGGCAACGAATATCGCGAGATACTTCAGGATACTATAATGGATATGGAAATTGATAACGAGAGTGTAACGGAAGTTTCATCCGTATATTCCGATATCAAGCAGAAAGTTATAGTAATTAAGCTTTCTCACGAGATAAAGGACGAATCGCCAAGCTTGCTTTCGGCTAAGCTTATTCTCGGAGATGAAGATAACGTCGTATCCATAGAGGGTACCGGTACGGAAGAATACTATTACGTATATGCAAAAGGCCGTATGATGTTCATATCGCCGGAAGTATCCGATGCGGTTAATGTTGCGGCAGAGAATGCCGGAGTCGTAATAGATGACGGATTAAACTATGTATGGCAGCAGGCAAAGCAGAATTATGTTAACAGATTAAGCGGAATGAAGGTCGATACTTCAAAGGTAGGCACCGGATATGAAGAAAGATGTCTTACCGTAATCTTGCAGCATGAGAGTATCGCAATCTCCGTAGGAGAGCTTATATCCAGCGGAAGGTCGGTTAAGAAGATACTTCAGGATTCCTTGCATGATGCCAAAGTTCTTGACCTTAAAGGCGCAACCGTTAATCAGATGTTATATTACATAAGCCAGGATACGCCGGTATATGCGATGATGAGCGATAATAAGCCTGTTATTCTATGCGGATACACAAACAGAGAGGTTTTATATTACGATCCGGAGACCAATACGGCGAAGCTTATGAAACTGGATGCAGCAAAAGAAATGTTTGAGGCAGCGGGAAATATCTTCATGACATACATTAAATCAACAAAATAAACTCCAAAGGAGGTTGTTATCCACCTCCTTTTTTAATACATCAAATATTCATTAAAGAATTAAACCGCCCCGACCGAAATAGTAGATATGAGGTGGGACATATGCAGATAAACGAGATTATTAATACCAAAACAATAAATAACGGTATGTTACCGGAGAATATAGTTAATACGAAAGACGAGAAGGTTAAAGAATCTTCTTTTAATATGGCGCCTGTTAATTCGTTTGGAAAAGAGGGCGGATTAAGTTTTGCGGACATTGCGGCCAAGTCTAAGATGCGTATGGACAAAATGACCATGAATAATGCGGAATTCGTAGCCGGAACAATGGACGAAGAGATGGCAAAAGCACTTAATGACGAGGGTATCGATGTCGAGAAAGACGATGCTGAAGTTATGCTTACCGTTGTCGACAAGATTAACCTTCAGCGAGCAATCGGCGGAGCAGATGATATCGCGGTTAAGAATCTTTCCAAAGAGCAGCTTACGGCAGTATCGCCTTATGTTGCAAGAGCTTATGAAATGGCGACGGAACTTACCGCACCTACCATGGAAGAAGCCGCATACATGATTAAAAATGAGATGCAACCGACTATCGAGAATATATTTAAGGCAGAAAACGTAATGAGCAAAACTCAGGTTAAGACGGAAGATATTACGGAATTAAAGCCTGCCATAGAAGAGAAGGTCAGAACTTTTATCGAAAATCCGACACCCGATGATATAGAGTTTGCGGAGAAAATAGTAAAGCTTGGCGTAGAGCTTAACGAGGGAACTTTTATCCTTGGAAAAGATCTTGTATCGGGTGACGTAATCGCAACGGATGAAGAGATTCTCGTAAGCATTAACGAAGCGGTATCCATGGGATTTAACCCGCAGGAAGCGATTGGTCTTAAGGGTTATAGCTATACGGATGCGCTTAAGAATATAGATGATAAGGAATTAAATAATAGATTATCTCTTATCGGCGCAAAAAGAAGAATCGTGGAAGCAAGTCTTATTCTCTCCGAAGAAGCAAACCTTACATTATGTAAGAAAGATATGCATATAGATACAACCGGATTACAGAAGATAGTTGAAGGCTTGAAGGATGAAGAGGCTGCACTTGAAAAGGCTATGTGCGGCTCGGTCGAAGGATTCGGCGAATTTGAAAAGACGGTTGATTTAATCGATGAGATAAAGGCTTCCCCGGCATATGCGATGCCGATTCTTAGCTTTAGCAATACAATTCCTGAGATTAAGGAAGCAATTGATAACTTTGTAAGTACACATTCTATCGGTGAAAAAGCGCTTGATATGGCAGCAGCTTCATACGATACGATGCGTACCGAGATTAGGCCTGATTTAGGAGACAGCATCAAGAAAGCATTTGCCAATGTATCTGATATTCTTTCCGAGATGGGCATGGAAGATAATGCGGTAAATGAGCGAGCTGTCAGAATCTTGGGCTACAACAGCATGGAAATTACGGAAGAAGCCGTTGAAAACATTAAAGTAAATGACGAGAAATGGCAGAACGTATTTAATAACCTTACTCCAAAGGTAGTTCTTACAATGATTCGAGAGGGATATAATCCTCTTAATGTAGAGCTTACCGAGTTAAACGACAAGGCGGTTGAATTAAGAGAGCGTATAGGAGATACGGGAACCGAGAAGTACAGCAAGTTCTTATATGATTTAACCAAGAAGGACGGAATTACCGAAGAGGAGCGCGAATCCTACATGGGAATCTATCGTCTTCTTCGCCAGGTTGAAAAGACGGATGGAGCAGTTATCGGAGCGGCTGTTGCAAGTAATGCGGAGCTTACTTTAAAGAATCTTATCACAGAAGTACGAAGCCGTCATACGGGACACGTTGATAAGAGAGTGGATGATGAGCTTGCCGCATCGGAAAAGCGCGTGGTTGCGGATCTTTCTATAACCGAGCAGGTAAATAGCGCATATGAAGCATATGCTTTAAAGAATGCGTTGGAAGAAATCAATGTAGAAGCTCTCGTTAAGATGAGTGAGGAAATGGCAGACGGCGAGACTATTCTCGACAAGACGCCGGAAGAATTTGTAGAAAGTCTTCGTCTTATCAATTCCGAGATTAAGGAAGAAACAAAAGAAGAAGATATAGAGGCAAAGACCAGACTTAGCGAAAGTCTTAAGATATTGGAAACAGACGAAGAAGTAAGAGATTATCTTAATACGATAGAGGCGCCTAAGTCGGTTGAAAACATTGAGGCCGTATATAATTACTTTAAGTTTAATAAGACCTACAGTAAGTTATATGAGGAAGTAAATTCATTATCCAAGCAGGATAAGTTTAATTTCCTTAAGGCAGAGGCGCTAAAGCATTTTGAGGAGAATATCGAATCTCCGACCGCAATGGGAGAAGCATTGGAAGAGCTTGAAGAGCTTGCGACAGAAGTCATGGATACCATGGAAAATGAAGATGAAGTATCTGACGTAAACTTACGAGAAATGCGACTTATCTGCGGACAGATAGGATTATTTGCGGATGCAGCGAAGAAAGAGGATTTTGCGATTCCGGTTCTTATTAAGGGTAAGATGGGAACGGTATCTTTAAAGATAGTTAAGGGCAAGAAAGAAAAAGGAAAAGTAACGATTACTTCGCACTTGCCAAATGACAAGGATATCGCAGCAGAATTTAAAGTACAAAACGGCGACATAAAAGGTTACTTCGTCACGGACGATGAAGAGCTTTTCGACGATATGAAAGACGCCGAGGACAGAATGAAAGAAATGTTGAGTGAAAACGAAGCATTAAAAGAGTGCAATTTCTCACTTGACGCAATTAAGAGTAATACGGTATCTCTTTCGGGATTTAGAAAAGATGCCATGAAGGGCCTGGAGACACCGGATTCCGAAAGCAATGTGCTTAACGAAAGCTTATACGGAATCGCGAAAGTTTTCATTACGGTTCTTAAGAGAAGCTGAGTTTTGTCCGAAATATTAAGCATAAGAATGTTAACACAAGGAAGTGTAAGCATCGTATAAAGGAATTAACACGGTAAGGCAAAGGAGATGTTTACATGAAGATTAATTATAATATGTCAGCCTATACGGCTAATGCACGTCTATTACAGAACGAAGACCTTCTTACAAGATCACTTGAGAGGTTGTCTTCGGGTTACAGAATCAATCATGCTGCAGACGATCCTGCAGGCATGGCGATTTCCGCAAAAATGAAATCCCAGATTAAAGGTCTTGAACAGGCAAGTCGTAATTCTTCCGATGGTATATCTGTATTACAGACTACGGAAGGTGCGTTAAATGAGGTTAATTCCATCATTCAGAGAATGAGAGAATTGGCAGTTCAGTCCGGAAACGACACCTATACACAGGAAGATCTTCAGGCGATGCAGGATGAAATCGTTGCATTGAAGGAAGAAATTGATAGAATTTCAAAAGATACGGAGTTTAATAAGCTTCGTGTACTTGATGGCTCTTTGAGCGCCGGAATTTATCCGAGTACGAGAGATATAACCCTTCCGGAAGCAAGTTCCACCATTAAGCCGGGTATCTATCACTTTGCTATAGATGCGGATGCAGAACGCGCTATGTATATAGCCGATCCTTGTAGCGCTTTTACGGGAGATGAAGCCGGAACCATAAGCATTAACGGTTCTAAGGTTAAATTTACCGGTGAAGAGACAATAGTTGAAGCATATGAGAAATTAAGAGATGCTGCGGAAATCGGCGAAGTAACCGTTATGCCGGTTGACACGGGAGCAGCACTTGATTATACAGAGAATGCAGAGACAAACGGTGTATCACCGGACACTAATCCTATAGCAGCAGGAACGAAATTCGGTTTCTTCTCCAAATTTACCGGAAGCTCTGAGAAGATCACTATAGAATGTGATAATCCGAATCTTATCGCAAAGCTTGGAATTACGCTTCCTGTTGAGGTAAAAGGTAAAGATGTTCAGGTAGCGATGATAAATTATGATCCGTCAAAGCCACAGTTTTCACCGCTTGCAACCCTTTCAACAAAGGGAAATATGGTAAAAGTTACGGAAATGGATGGACGTTCCATAAGCTTTAAGGTAGAGGATGGAGCTTTTCACAGAGGAAATACTGTACCGGGAACAACCGATCCGGTACCGGTTTCGCTTAATGTAACAGATATCGGAAAGATGGTATTCCAGGTAGGTGCTAACGAGCATGAGACAATTGCTATAGATATTCCTGAGATTTCTACAAGATCGCTTTATATTGAAGATATCGACGTAACTACGATTAACGGTACAGACAGAGCACTCGAGGCATTGGACAATGCGCTTGCAAAGGTTACGGCAGTAAGATCCGCAATCGGTGCGGTTCAGAACAGACTTGATTATGCGGTAGATAATCTTTCTGAGACAGACCTTGATATGTCATCAGCATTGTCGAGAATAGAAGACGTTGATATGGCAACGGAAATGTCGACATATACACAGATGAACGTGCTTGTTCAGGCAGCAACATCGGTACTTGCACAGGCAAATGATATTCCTCAGCAGGTATTACAGCTTTTGCAGTAAGGTGAGATAGATGAAATTAGAAAAGAAGAAAGAGTATAAGGAACGAATAATCGCAGCCAATAGAAGCGAGCTTATCGTAATCATGTACGAAATGATATTTTCTTATATGGAAGATTTCTATGAAAGCATCGATGCAAACGAGTGGATTGATGCAAAAGAAGCGATTGCGTATGCGGAAGCGATTATAAGAAGACTTATAGAGGATCTTAATTTTAATTACGATATAGCAAAAGAGCTTTATCCGCTTTATGAGTTTACGTTAAGAAGATTTGCTATGGCACGCGTAAAAAAGAGTAAAGAACCGGTTAAAGAAGCCGAGACGGTTTTAAGGAATCTCTATAAAGGCATGCTTGAGATGTCATCTAAAGATGAGTCTCCGGCATTAATGCAAAACAGAGAAGATATGTATGTAGGCCTTACATATGGTAAAAACTCTCTTAACGAAATTGCAAACGGCGTAAATAAGCGAGGATTCTACGCTTAACAAAATACGGTTTATTAAAATTTAATAATTTAAGAAAGAGCGATTACAGTAATCGCTCTTTTTTATTTTAATTTTATTATTTGTTCGATTGAAAAAGCGCGGGAATGAAACTATAATTCGAAGTACACTTAAGCGAAAGGAATGAACGATATAGATAGATACGGACTTTTGATTCCGTATTCGGTTATTGCTTCTTATTTCGATATTAAAGAATGTAAGATACCCAATATGCTTACCGCAGTCGGATTAATAAGCTTTGGGGTATACAGACTTTTATTCTTAAGGCATGAGGAGACGAAAGTTTTCTTTAATCTTTTAATCCTTATTGCGATTCTTTTATTCTACTTGCTGCAGTTACTTGGCGGCGGTGATGTCAAATTAATTTCCACGATTATTATACTAATGAAATGGGAGGAGACGGCAGAGTGGCTTATGGTATCGGTTCTGATACAGGCGGTTTTCTTTATTCTTACGAGAAAAGATAAGTTACCGTTTGCACCGGCACTTACCGTAGGGCTTATTATAACCGGATTGGGAAAATGGTAAAAAAGTACTTACTTGTAAAAGATAATGAGCGGGATTTTGCGGCGAGGCTTATTGCAAGATTAAATGAGCTTTACGGCGAAATAGACATTCTTATTGTATATGAAGATGAGGCTAGGGGTCTTAGAGATGATGAGATCTTTGTATTTTCGGACGAAAGGACCGATAATACGGCCAAGATATATAAGTTTCAAAAGGCTGCAGATATTCGGCGTGAGATATTGGCAAAGAGCGGGGGAGTAGAAGATTATGGAAGCGAGATTAAGACATCTGTTACGCTTCTAATTACACCTTCGGGTAATGCAGCACAGAGAGATTTTATGTATGAGGAAGTGGCAAGAAGAAGTGTAGGGAGAACGGTTCTTGCAATTAATATAGGATACTTCGGAAAGGCAAAAGAATCGGTTGGCGCAATCGGACTTTCGGAATTGTGTTTTGAATTATATAAAGGGTTGGGAAGCACGATAGATAGGCCTTATATAGAAAAGGCTATTGAGGAGTATAACGGCATTGATTATTTACGTCCGTTCTCTTCGCCGGTGCACCTTATGCAACTTAAAGGTGAGCTTGCGGAGTTAATTAACATAATAGAGAAAACGTGTAAGTATGATGAGCTTTTCATCTCGGCAGAGACACTTTTCCCGAGAATTGACGAGCTTATGGTTAAGGCAGGTGAGGTAATTGTACTTAGAGCATCGGACGAAGAGGAGACGGAATTTGAGAAAGATGCGCTTATGGGACTTAGAGAGTACATGGAACATGTCGGGGTTAACAGTGAGAGGATAAAGGAGAAAGCGATAAGTTGCCGAATTACGGAGAATTGAAGAGAAGAGCGATCGGGCTTTTGGAAGAAGGGGGAGGCGTCTATGCTAACGATGCTGAAGACGGTCGCGTTAAAGAAGCTATAAGAACGGTTATATCAAAAGAACAGCATAAGGAGGGAATGTCTTTTTACGAATGGGAGAAGGCAGAAAAGAGGCTCTATTATGCTATGAGAGGATACGACGTAATAGAAGAGCTTATGGAAGATTGCGAAGTATCGGAGATAATGATTAACGGTATGGAATCGATTTTCTATGAGAAGAACGGTGTATTGATTAAATTTCCGGAGAACTTTGAATCGGAGGAAGACCTTTATCTTATGATAGAGAGAATCGTATCGAGGCATAACAGGAAAGTAAACCTTAAAGAGCCGATTGTTGATACCAAGTGTCCCGACGGCAGCAGAGTACATGTAGTTTTGCCACCGGTATCTGTTACGGGGCCGGTTGTTACCATAAGGCGCTTTTTAAATAAGGCGAGGACCATTGCTGATTTAATTGCTTGCGGAGGAATAACAAAAGGAGCGGCGGATTTTTTGAGGGAAGCCGTAAGAAGCAGAAAGACGGTGCTTATATCCGGCGGAACTTCTTCCGGAAAGACGACATTACTTAATGCGCTTATAGATGAGATTGACGAAAACGAGAGGATTATTACCATCGAAGATTCCGCAGAGCTTAAGCTTGACGGAAGGGAGAATGCCATATCTCTCGAGTGCAGGAATAAAACAGCGGAGGGTGTTAATGAAGTTAACTTGCGCGATTTAATCAAAGCATCTTTAAGAATGCGTCCCGATAGAATTATAGTCGGAGAAGTAAGAGGCGCGGAGGCGCTCGATCTTATGCAGGCGCTTAATACGGGACATGAGGGTTCGTTATGTACGCTTCATGCCAATTCCTGTAATGATGCAATCTTACGACTTAAGATACTTATGCTTATGGGAATGGAGCTTCCGATGGAAGCGATTATGTCGCAGATAGTCGCGGGTATCGATTATATCGTGCAGATGAAGAGAAATAATGCGGGGAAAAGGGAGGTAAGCGAGATAATCAAGTTATGCGGAGTGGAAAATGGAGAGATTATATCGGAAAGAATCGATATAGGATAGGTGATGCGGTTTTAATGTACCTAATCGGTGTAGTTTCTTTAATGCTTATATCATATCTTTTCTTTTCAGATGTGCGATTCGTAATTCTTTTATTGGTGCTTTTAATACCCTATACAAAGATTGGAAATAAGATACGGAAGCGAAGGAAGAAAAAAGCGTTTTGTCTTGATTTCAAGGAATTCCTGCAGATGTTTGAAGCGGAAATTGCGGCAGGATCGTCTCCGGAAAGCGCCATTTATGAATTATCCGGAAAGATTGCGGAAAGAGTATCGGATAAGTCGCTTATTATAGGGGATGTTGCCAGGGTTTGTAAAAGAATATCTCTCGGAATGTCCATAGAAGAAGCTTTTATTAAGTGGGCCGAAGAAAGAGGCGAAGAACACCTTAAAACGTTTGTGGAGGTTTTTTCCTATGGAAAAAGAATGGGAAAGAACATTGCGGAGCTTACGTTTAAAACGGAAGAAATCATAAGCAGCGACATAGAGATTGTTGAAGAAGCGCGAAATATAATGTCCGAAGCAACCGTTGAGCAAAGGGTAATGTCGTTAATGCCGATAGCTTTCCTTATGTACATAAGAGCTACTACCGGGGATTATCTTACCGTGATTTACAGAAGTTCGGGAGGGTATCTTTTTATGGGCGCCTGCATTCTTTTGTACGCTATAGCTGTTTTCTGGGGATTTAAGATTACGGAGGAGATATGAGGCTATATATAATCATAGTTTTGGTGCTTGCAGTTCCCGTGCTTTTATTCCTTAATCGGATAGAAAAGAAAAAGGAAAAAGAAAAGGAACGGGAAAACGAATTTAAGAATCAGTACTCCAAAGTTGTATATGCATTGACAGCATATACGGAAGGAGGAATGAGCACGAGAGAAGCTTTGAAAAGAGTTGCACGAGACGAAGTCGTTGGGAAAGGTGAGCTTTTAGCTGAGCTTAGGCAATTGAATTATGAGCTCGATAACGGGTTAAGTACGGAAAAAGCGCTGCTTAAGTTTGCGGGGAAAATAAGAGTTAATGAATATAAGAAACTGGTGGGTCTTATAATACAGAACGAAAAGAAAGGAAGCGTAAGGCTTTCTGAGGTATTAACCATGGAGCTACTTGAGGCTTCCAATAATAAGATAAGGCTTATTAAGGAAAAGAGCGAAGAACGGAAGGTTAAAATGCTGTTTCCGATAACAATGCTGCTTCTTGTGGTTGTTCTGATACTTATGGGTCCGGCGTTTATACAATTAAAAAGCATATAGGAGGTATGAAGAATGAATTTTTTAAAGAATCTTAAGGCAGATGAGGAAGGAATCACAACGGTTGAGCTCATATTAATACTGGTTGTATTAATTGCGATTGTCCTTATATTTAAGGAACAGCTTTTGTCGCTTGTTGATAATATCTTCGATACCATTACAAAAGGTGCGGGAGAAATCAGTGCATAAAAGAGGAAGAAAAAAGGGCGTAATAACCGTATTTTCCGCTATAAGTTTTGCACTTACGGTATCTTTATTTCTGTCGCTGTTAGAAAGTGCGAGGATTCAGGGAATGAAATATTTCTACCCGGAATACGTAAATCTTCAGGCAGATAATGTATTGGCGCATTATGACAGGGATATATACGAGAGGTTCGGACTTTTCGGAAGATGCGATACGGGTGCTCTTGAGAACACTTTAAGTGAGTATCTTAATCGGGATGAAGCACTTAATGAAAAGGATCTTCTTAAGGGTAAAAGCGCTACCGTTCGTGAGCTCAGAAAGAAGCTTATGACAGACGATAGCGGACGAGCTTTTCAGCATTTGGCGGCATCTTATATGAAATCGATTTTGCCCGACGTATTTCCCGAAAAGGTTAAGGGACTTATGTCCAATTATGCGGATGTGGCGGAATATCTTGACGGAAGTAAGATAATGGAGCACATAGATGCTGCGATAGATGCAGTTTTAAAGGCGCTTTCCATTGCAAGAAGCAGACTTTATAAGACGGTAGTTGATGAAGATGGGAATGAAATTACTGTCGAAGATCCGGAAATGCGTGCAGTTATCGAGCAGTTGGAAAACAGCGAGATTCTTAAGTCAAAAGAAAGAATCAATAACTTTACTTTGCTTGATCTTCTGCCGAGCGGGATGAGTATATCGAAGGGAAGAAAGTTATACGGGGATCCGATTGATAAGCGCGAATTAAAGTCGGGGGATATGGAAGATGTAGAGACCGACAAGGCTGAGTATTGCCTTATGCTTCTATACGCGGCGGCTAATCTTAAGAGCTATCTCGATCAATACATAAAACCCGAAGATGAGCATGAGATTCCGAACAGCAATGAGAATCTTATATATGAGCTTGAATATGTATGCTCCGGAAAAGAAACCGATGAAGAGAATCTTTCCAATACGGTTAAGAGAATATATATTATGCGCACGTCGGTACATTTTCTTGCAGACCTTATGGACCCTTCAAGAGTTGCAACCGCGGAAAGCATAGCTATAATGCTGGTCGGATTTACCGGCCTGCCGTTTCTTATCCCTTTGGTTAAGTACGGAATTATCGTTTGCTGGTCACTACTGGAGGCGATAAACGATTGCAAGTTATTGCTTTCGGGGAAAAGAATACCTATTGTTCCTTACGTGAATATCGGGCTTATACAGATTAATTATACGGAGCATATACTATTATTGCTCATGCCCAAAGGGACAAAGAAGATAAGCTATAGAATAATGGATATGATTGAAGAATACTCTCGTAAGAAAATGGATAACATGGTTATTGCCTTAGCCGGAAAAGTTGATATAACGACCGATTTTAAAATGGCAAAGGCCGTACTTATGGTGCCGATACCGCAAGGCGGCGTAAATAGCAGTTACGATTTTTACAGCAAGTATTATAGATAGGAAGGAGGTTTGGTCCGGATGTTCCTCGGATTTCATAAGTTTCACTCTTACGGTAAATCTACCTGGATATTTTCACATAAACTCTCCCAAAGCATAATGAACACACAAAATAATAAAAAAAATGCCCATTTACACATCCGGGGAACACCCGGGCCAAGCCGGAAAAAAGCAGGTCTTACGGTTGAAGCATCGGTATCCGTTATGATAACCGTGCTTGCACTTTTATCCGTATTGCTTGTGTTTGTAGCAATGAAGAAGCAGGTGGCTTTAACGAGAGTTATGTACGAGACCTGTGAAGACGCAAAGATATATACGGGCGTAATGGATAGAGGCGCGGCGGCAGCAGCTGTAGTTTTGGACAGTAAGGCGCGGGCAGCGACCAAAGGAGTCGGGAACGCGCAGTTTATGGCTACTTTTAAGGACGGAGCACTTTATTATTCTGCGGGGTTTAAGCTAAAGGTACCTTTTTTTAAGCTTGCAACGGAAGGCATATATCTTAAAAAGACTTTGATAATCGAGTTGTATGGCGGATACAGCGAAGATGATGATGCGCGATATGTATATGTGACAAAGTACGGAACGGTATATCATGAGTCACTTTCGTGCAGGCATTTAAATATAACCATATTATCGGTATCTATGGATGGTTTGGATACACGCCGCAACAAAAGCGGCGGAAAATATAAGCCTTGTGAATATTGCATAAGAGGAAAAGGTTCCGGAGTTGTATATATAACGCCGGAGGGAGACAGATATCACAGCAACCGTGATTGCAGAGGATTATTGCGAAATATAAGAAAGGTTAAATTGGCAGATGTTATTGAAACTCATGCACCATGCGCCGACTGCGGACATTTGGCAGATAATTGATATTGTTAGATATCTGATGCTTCTTGGGATATTGTGCCGAGAAACCGTACGGGATATAAGAGAAAGAGAAGTGGATATCGGTATGCCCATAGCATATGGGGCGGTAATTTTTCTTATTAATCTGGTTCCCGGATACGGAGATATAAAAGGGTGTATAGGCGGAGCGATTCTGGGAAGCGTTATGATAGCTATTTCTCTTATAAAGAGCGAAAGTATAGGAGTAGGAGATGGAATAATGCTTGTAATAACGGGAATTGCGCTTGGAACGTATCTTAATCTTATTCTTATCGTAAGAGCGATGATTATGGCGGGGATCGGCGCAATTATTCTTATAATAGTGAGAAAAAGGAGGAATATGGCAGCACAGACGATGCCGTTAATGCCGTATATATTGCTGTCATACATAACCATATGCGTAAAATTCGTTTAAAGGCCATGGTTACAACGGAAGCGGCGGTTATCGTATCCATATATATAATAACGTTGTCATCGCTTATGGCATATTCGTTTACCGGCCATAATGATATTGTAAGTACGGCTTCGCTTGAACTTAAGAAGCCGTGGTATACGGTTTATCAGATTTTATCTTTAAAACATATCGGAGGAGAAATATATGAGGAGTTTACAGGCGGAAATTATAAGGAAGCGAAACATGTCGGACAGTTACAGAGTGATAACGCCCGATATAGAGACCGTTAAAGTTTTTGAAGTGGGGATGCTTACGGAATGTAACATAAGGTCACTCCTTGATATGGAGGCGACAGTTATAGCGGGTGTCGTAAGTTACAATTATAAGATAAGCGGGTTGCTTTCTTTGGAGAACATCAAGAAAACAGGGAAACTTACGGGAGAAGTAGTCAATAATTTATTTAAGAGTCTGTATAATTGCTTTGATGAAATTGCCGATTATATGCTTGTTCCGGAGAATGTGCTTCTTACATCGAGTGAAATCTTTTTTACGGACGACCTTAAAAAAGCGCTTTTCTTATACGTGCCGAGAGAAGAGACCGGGGCTATGTCGAATGAAGAAATAATAGATTTTGCGGAAGAATTGCTTAATACTGCCGACAATATAGACAGAGAAGTAATAATGTATATGTATTCGCTGATTTGCGAGCTTAAGGAAGAAAACGGAACCTTAAAGACCGCAATAGAAAAAGCGGAGAGAATAACTTTTAACAAAGAGGAAAAGGAAAAAAGGAAAGCCCAGGTTGCAGAAGTTAAGAGTCCGATTATAGAATGTAAGGATGAAGGCGAGAAAGCAATACGAAAAGAAATAAGAAAAGCGGATAACAGGGCAAAAAGGAAGGACCGTTTTAAAAAGAAGAAAAAGGAAGTCTTAAGTGAAAGAAAGAAAAAGCTTCTTGAATACATGGACTTTTCCTTTACAAAGCACGATAAGCTTAAAGAAAACAAAGAAGACAGATTTATTGAAGAAGATTACAAAGAGAAAGATTCGGAGTTTGTGTATCTTGCTTGACTAATATTCTTCCGAAATTTATACTTTAAAGTAGGTATTGATGTCGATAATATATCGTTAAGGAGTATAGCATGAAGATTAATATCTACTACGGAGGAAGAGGATTACTTGATGATCCTACAATATACGTAATCAATAAGATGACGGAGGTTTTAGAAGAACTTCGCGTTAAGGTTCAGCGATTTAATATATATGAGCAGAAGAATGCAATCTCCACATTACCGCAGACATTAAAGGATGCAGACGGAGTTATATTCGCGACAACCGTTGAGTGGCTCGGTATAGGCGGATATATGCACCAGTTCCTTGATGCATGCTGGTTATATGCGGATAAGGACAAGATTAAGAATCTTTACATGCAGCCTGTTGTAATGTCTACAACTTATGGTGAAAGAGAAGCATATCTTACACTTTCGGGAGCATGGGATACACTCGGAGGTCTTCCTTGCAGCGGTATAAGCGGATATGTAGAGGATCTTACTTTATTTGAACTTAATAAAGATTATACGTTAATTATAGAGAAGAAGGCAGAGACCTTATATAGAACAATTTCTCAGAATATAAGAAGTCTTCCTTCATCTTCACAGGCAGTCAACCGTTCGGTTGCAAGAGCACAGCAGTTAGAGCTTACTCCGCAGGAGTCCGAGCAGTTGTCTAAGTTTGTGTCGGATGATGAATACGTTAAGCAGCAAAAGCAAGACTTGGCAGAGCTTACCTCAATGTTTAAAGAGAAAATCGGAAAAGACGATCACGACGAAGAGACGGAATATATTATAGAATTTGAATCGCACTTTGTTCCGCAGGAAGGAAAGAACATGACGTTTTCCTTTATGATAGGTGCGAAGAAGAAGTCTCTTATCTTAGAGATTCTCGGCAAAGAATTGTCGGTTAGATACGGACAGATTAATCATGCAGACCAGCAGATTAGAATAACGCCGGATGTTCTTGAGGAGATCTTAGACGGAAGGATGACTTTCCAGAAGGCATTTATGACAGGACAATTACAGGCAAAGGGCGATTTCAGACTTATGAGTGAACTTGATAAGATGTTCATTTTTTCGTAGGAGGACTTAATATGAGCGATTGTATTTTTTGTAAATTGGCAAACGGCGAGATACCTACAAGAAAGATATACGAAGACGATTTGTTTACGGTATTTATGGATGCGGGCCCTGTAACCCGCGGACATTCATTGATAGTGCCGAAGAGACATTGTGACAATTTATATTCGCTTCCTGATGAAGAAGCATCTAAGATTATGATTCTTGCAAAGAAACTTGCAACCAATATGACGGAGAAGCTTCATGCCGATGGATTTAATATAATGCAGAACAACGGAGAAGTTGCGGGTCAGAGCGTATTTCATTATCATTTGCATCTTATTCCGAGATATAAGAACGACGGTCACGAA
>JAGAAH010000148.1 GCA_017615375.1 Lachnospiraceae bacterium
GCCGGCATTTTACTTCTTTCCTTTTCTTCTTCTGTCAATTCTCTTGGTTAAAGCAATTGCTTTCTTTACAAGCTTTCTATTTAAAAACTCTATATCGCGAGGCTTATCTCCCATCAATTCCGCAATTTTTTCCGCTACGGAATCGGGACAACTACCCCTATTAATCTTAATAATATTATTAAGCACGGCCTTAATGAATTCAGGGTCATGCGTCTTATCCCCCTCCATATGAGAAAGAAAGAACTTATTACATACATCTCTGTGAAGATCCGCCATATCCGGCGCATATTCATCGATTATCTCAACCATTTTAATATGGCTTTCTTCCGAACCGAGTCTCGTCTTCTTATACTTCTCTGCGGTATTCATAACGGAATCCGGATTCTGGAAGTAGTGATAATAAGGAGTCTTGTCAAAAACGCCCTTGTTCCAGCGCTTTGCCACATATGAAAGCCAGAGGCCGTCTTCCGCAATGCTTACGTTCTCATCGAACAATATATACTCACCGAGATTATCCTTTAAAGACTCTCTCTTATAAATCTTATTCCATATGTAATTGCCGTAGCTTACATATCCGCCGCCGACGCCGACTAATGAAAGCATATACTTTAATATCTCACATCTTCCACCGACGCCTGTATATCCTTCCTTCGACTGAACAAATGCAGTCTTATATACGTTATCCTTAGACCATCCGAAATATCCGACATCCGCATCTTCATACGGCACATCGCCGACCATTTGCTTCAGCATATTCTCATAACAGTCTGCGTTAATCCAGTCATCCGAATCTATGAAGTGAATAAACTCACCTGTTGCTGCCTTGATTCCGTCATTTCTTGCAGCAGATACGCCGCCGTTAGGCTTATCTATTATTACCACTCTGTCATCCGCAAGCTTGATAGCCTTGAGCATCTCAAGTGTATCATCCGCGGAACCGTCATTTACAAGTATTAATTCTATATTCTTATGAGTGGAGTTAAGAACCGACTCCGCACATGTCTTAACGTATTTTACGGCATTGTAACAAGGTACAATGACACTTATCTTAACATTTGCAATACTTCTGCCCATTACTTACTCCTGCTTTGCAATTCTAATCAAATCTTCTCTGTTATTAAGCGAAGGGTCTTTCAATACAGCTTCAAAAAGCAAATTAAGCTTATCTCCGATAACCGTACCCTTTTCAAATCCCATCTCTATAAGGTCCGTGCCTGATAATGCCATATCTTTAACGGTTACACACTCATTGGCATCATATATGGCATCAACCGTGGCTTTAAGCTTTTTTGCAATTTCATTTTCTTTCTCGCCCTTAACGGACAGTACCTTAATATAGTATTCCGTTAACTCTCTGCCGTATCTTGCAAGGAATTTTCTTACTTCGTATCTGTCATCCCTTAAGATAAAAGTTCTTAACGCGACAAGCTTTTTCACCATCTCAAATGTGAATCTATCGGTCTTAAGGCGTCTTAAGACATCATACGCCATATCCCCCGCTTCTTCATCATCCTTGGTATTAACATTTTCAAGAAGAATCGCCAAGCGCACCTGCAGATTCATATCGGATTTCTTAAGATTCCGAAGAACTTCTTCCGCCTTATCGCCTGCAAAAAAAGCATCCAATTCCGGCATAAAAATTCCGGTAAGACCTGCTCCATAGGCGTCCTCTATCATCTCAGGGTTATCCGACATTAAAGTCTTACTTAATTCAACATAGATTCGCTCTGCCGACACATGCGCAAGATTCTCGTGAAGTGCCTTCATCGCCTTAAACGTCTCGTCTTCAATCGTAAACGAAAGCTTGGCCGCAAAACGAACCGCACGAAGCATACGAAGTGCATCCTCCGTAAAACGCTGCACCGGATCTCCGACGCAACGAATCAAACGATTCTTAAGATCTTCTTCACCACCGTATAGATCGACAAGACCCGTCTTTTCGTTATATGCCATTGCATTAATGGTAAAATCTCTTCGCTTTAAGTCTTCTTCAAGACTTCCCGTAAACTTTACTTCCTTCGGATGACGGAAATCTTCGTATTCACCGTCAATTCTATAGGTCGTAACTTCATAGCTTACACCGCTCATCCGAACCGTCACGGTTCCGTGCTCTATACCGGTATCGATAGTCCTTCTAAAAAGCGCTTTTACCTCGGAAGGGGTTGCCGACGTCGTTATATCGTAATCCTTAGGCTCTTCGTTAAGCAAGCTGTCACGAACGCAGCCGCCTACAGCATATGCTTCGTAGCCGGCCTGTTCCAAGACTTCTATAATTGTACTGACGTCGTTCGGTAATCTCATTAATATGCCTTACCCCAGATAACCAGTTTCTTTGCAGCTTTGCCGCAGCAGATACACTTATTGGAAATTGTCTCCTGTTCAAATGGCATGCAACGGCTGGTAGCTGTCGTATCTTCCTTAATCTTATTCTCGCAAGCCTCGTCTCCGCACCACATAGCGCGAACAAATCCCGGCTTATTGTCTATTGTTCTCTTAAAATCATCATATTCCGTAACATCATAGATACTCTCGTCACGTCTCAATCTTGCGCGCTCAAGCATATCGGACTGCATAGCGCCTAAGATTTCCGCAAGCTTATCGGAAAGTTCATCTAATGCAACAGTAATCTTCTCGTGAGTATCACGTCTTACAACTATGCATGAACCGTTCTCGATATCCTTCGGTCCAAGTTCGATTCTTACAGGGATACCACGCATCTCCTGCTCGGAGAACTTCCATCCCGGGCTCTTCTCGGAATCATCAATCTTAACACGGAAGTGCTTAGATAAAATCTGCTTAACTTCTCTGGCTTTATTAAGAACTCCGTCTGCATCCTGTCTTACCGGAATAACCATAACCTGTGTAGGAGCAACACGTGGAGGTAATACAAGACCGTCATCGTCACCGTGTACCATAATAAGTGCACCGACAAGTCTGGTCGTAACGCCCCATGATGTCTGATGTACATAATGAAGCTTATTGTCCTTATCCGTAAACTGAATACCGAATGCCTTGGCAAATCCGTCGCCGAAGTTGTGGCTTGTACCCGACTGCAAAGCCTTGCCGTCATGCATCATTGCTTCAATTGTGTATGTAGCTTCAGCGCCGGCAAACTTTTCCTTGTCTGTCTTACGTCCCTTAATTACAGGAATTGCAAGGAATTCCTCACAGAACTTTGCATATGTATCGAGCATAAGAATCGTTCTCTGCTCTGCTTCTTCAGCTGTAGCATGTGCTGTATGACCTTCCTGCCATAAGAACTCTCTTGAACGAAGGAATGGTCTTGTCGTCTTCTCCCATCTTACAACCGAACACCACTGGTTATATACCTTTGGCAAGTCTCTGTATGACTGAATTGCATCCTTGTAGAAATCGCAGAACAACGTCTCTGATGTAGGACGTACGCAAAGTCTTTCCTGTAAAGGTTCAAGTCCGCCATGGGTAACCCATGCAACTTCAGGTGCAAAACCTTCTACGTGATCCTTCTCCTTCTGAAGAAGAGATTCAGGAATAAACATTGGCATGTATACATTCTCTACGTCTACTTCCTTGAATCTTCTGTCAAGCTCGTTACGCATATTCTCCCAGATTGCGTAACCGTATGGTTTAATAACCATACAACCTTTAACGCTTGTATAATCCGTAAGCTCAGCTTTCTTAACGACATCCGTATACCACTGAGCGAAATCCTCTTCCATTGATGTAATGGATTCTACCATTTTCTTATCTTTTGCCATTTTATATACCTCTTTTAAATTATAATCTGTTAATTATCCTACCGTATGAAACGACTTCTCGCGCATATACTGCTTCTTATTGGCTGCGCCCGCAGTCTGGTCATAGCAGATATTCTTAAAATATACGCACGCCTTGCCGCCTTCCTTTGCCTGATAAAGCGCTTTATCCGCTTCATTTCTTAAATCCCAGAACCCGATTTCGGGGACTGCGGCCTCTGCAAACGAAAGTCCCATACTTATAGATACATGCGGAAGGAAATTACCCGGCGCATGCGGCATCTTTCTGTCTTCAACCGCTCTCTTACACCTTATTGCCGTGGCAAGAGCATCCTTTTCGGTAACTCCGGTAAGGAAAACCAGAAATTCTTCTCCACCAACTCGCGCAACACAATCCGAACGTCTTGTAATAACGCTTGAAAGTGCCTCGGCAATCATTCTGATGCAATCATCGCCCGGGGAATGTCCGAATGTATCGTTAAACTTCTTGAAGTTATCTATATCAATCATCATTATAGCGACACTTATACGCTCTCTTATGCAAGCCGGCCATAACTGCGATACGCGTCTTTCAAGTCCGCGTCTGTTAAGAAGCTTCGTCATAGGATCCGTCTCTGCCTGATTCTTGGCAGAACTAATCTCGGTTGCATCCGTCTCTTTACGCTGATATGCATAATAAAACTGTATCGAGATTATAGCACAAAGAAGCATTACAAGAAGCGCATTAACAAGATGTTCCGGTCCCAATGTTGAAAGAGCCAAATGTAAAACCAAAAGCACCGACTCAAATCCGAGGGTCACAAGCACTTCCTTCTTTTCAAGAAGCGGTACCAGTGCAAGCACTGCCATAAATATTACAACTTCAAGCTGTGCCTCTAACTGTCTTGGAGCAAATATACTTAAAAGCGCAATCGCCAAATACTGCGTCACCCAGAATATTCTGTTAACCTCGCGTATTCTCGTACGTCTCCTGGTCTTAATCCTGTAATAGGTAATCGCCATAAAACCCAAATTGTTAAATATATAAGCAACCATTAGCACCCATGCGGGCACTACGCTAAGCGGTATATATTCACCGATAACATACTGAATCCAGAGAGCCGTAATAACCACAAGCAAACAAAGGGAGGCCATAAAGTCTCTCTTCATATTCTCAAATGCAATTCTATCACGTGCACGTGCATTTGCGCGAGATTCCGTCAACGCTTCTCTTTGCATATGCCATCTCCCAAATAAATATAGTTACAGATATTATCATTTTATCATCTTAGGAAAGTATTCGCAAGGCAAAAAGCCTTGCCGACCGGCTTAATCGAAAACTCCATAACCCTTGAATTTACGGGGTGTACGAAGCTTAGCCGGCAAGAACAAAGTGCTACATTAAATCCCTCTTTTGCGGTTCCGTATTTTCTGTCCGCGTAAAGCGGATATCCGTGTGCCGCAAACTGAACTCTGATCTGATGATGACGGCCTGTATGTAACTTTACAAGCACAAGTGTAAGCTCCCCGTCCTCAGACTTAATATTCTCAAGCACCTTGTATGTAAGATATGCTCTTTTGGCATTTGGATTATCTTTTGATGAAATAAAAGAAGTATTGGTCTTACGGTCAAACTCAAGATAATCTTCGAATTCTCCGTCTTTCTCCGGTTTTCCGCAAACCAAGGCATAATACTCTTTTTCTATCTCTTGTTCTCTTATGTATTGCGAAAGCGTTGCTGCTGCCTTAGCGGTTTTCGCAACCAAAAGAATGCCTTCTACAGGCTGGTCCAATCTATGGACCAGCCCGATAAAAGGCTCTTCATGTTTCTTCGCTCTGTAATTCTTAAGAAGGCTTACCATGTCCTTCTGACCGATTCGTGCGGTCTCAGTCGCGATGCCTGCATCTTTTCTTACCACGATTATGGCATCGTCTTCATAGAGAATCTCCATTATTCTTTATCCTTATTCTCTGTTGTGCAATTAATCACGCCTGCTTCTTTCTTTTCCTTTTTTCTTCTCGGATGCTTTCTTCTTATCTTAGAAATTCCTCGAAGTATTAAAACTACTACAAATATAGCAATCGCAAGCAATACAAAGTACGGAATCGAAGTAATAAACCATACACCGAAATCCACGAGCTTATCGCATACATCATGGAAGTTTGCAACAAAACCTTTTCCTATACGCTGCCATACGTTATCTTCGCCGACTGCTTCGATATCGCGAACTTCATATATCGTAAGATTAATAGTCGTATACATTACAAGATTATTGTAAAGATTCATTGTAGTTGTATAACTGTTAATCTCATATTCACACTGTGAAAGCTGATCCTCGATGGTAATTATATCAGCAACATCCTTTGCTTCCTTAAGAAGCTCAAGGAGACGCTCTCTTTTTGTATTAAGCGTTTCGAGATGCGCTTTTACATCGTAATACTGCAATGTAATATCTTCTGCACTCTGGGATTTATTAACCTTTGTACCAAGATCGCTGTCATCCTTAACAAATTCTTCCACTTTTGCGGTCGGAATTCTCAAAGTAAGATTTGCGGTTCTGTCGATATATCCGTATACACTTGAATTCTCGATATATCCGCCGTATTCCTTAACCTTATTCTCGATATACGCATACGACTTATCGAAATCCTTGCTCTGATATTCAAGCGTGTATCTTAAGATAAGCTTCTGAGAATACTCGCCCTCAGGTATGCTGTCACTTTTCTCCGCGGAACTATTCGAAGGCTCCGCCCAGTCGCTCTCATATCCGCCGCTATAGTCTTCAAAACTGCTATTCTTGCTGTCATAAGCGCCGCCGCATGCAGTAAGCGCAATTGTCATCGCAATGCACAAAACCACCATCAATAATTTCTTTTTCATAACATAACTCCTTTAATATTCTTTTTATGTAAAAGCGCATAACGCTTTACAAACTAAACCTTAAACCTGTATCCGACACCCCAGATTGTCTCTATATACTGCGGTGCGGTACTATCCATCTCAATCTTCTCTCTTATCTTCTTAATATGCACGGTTACTGTCGCAATATCGCTTCCCGCAGATTCCATTCCCCAGATTTTAAGGAAAAGCTCATCCTTGGTAAATACATGGTTCGGATTCTCCGCAAGGTATAAAAGAAGCTCGAATTCCTTAGACGTAAATACTTTTTCCTCGTCATCGACAAATACCCTATGCGCGGTCTTATCGATTTTAAGGCCTCGAATCTTGATTATCTCATTCTTCTGTTCCTTGCCGACAAGAGACTCATATCTTGAAACATGCGCCTTAACTCTTGCAACAAGCTCACTCGGAGAAAACGGCTTAACGACATAATCGTCAGCGCCATAGCCTAATCCCCTTATCTTATCTATATCGTCTTTTTTGGCAGATACCATTATAATAGGTGTCTTCTTTGCGCTCCTTATCTTGGAACAAATTTCAAAACCGTCTATTCCCGGAAGCATTACGTCAAGTATATATATATCGTAGTCATTCGTAAGCGCTTTCTTAAGGCCTTCCGTTCCGTCGGTCTCTATATCCGCATCGAATCCCGCTATATGCAGGTAATCTCTCTCAAGCTCCGCAATCTCAAGTTCATCCTCAATTATAAGTACTTTGCCCATCTTTTCCTCCGGTATATTTCTTTAAAGCGATATGCATCGCAGTACCTTCGCCCTCTGTACTCGTAGCCTCTATACGTCCGCCATGGTCTTCCGTAATTTTCTTAACTATCGATAATCCTATTCCGGATCCCTTCGTCTTACCTCTCGAAGAATCTCCTCTGTAGAATCTGTCGAATATTCTCGGAAGATTATCCGCCGAAATTCCCATTCCGTTATCTTCTACCGTAATCTCTACGGAATCACCTGCGTCGGAAACTTTTAAACCGATACGCTTATCTTCCTTATCCATGTACTTAACCGAATTGCCGATAAGATTATGAATAACCTTGGAAAACTGCACCGGATCTACCATAACCCTGACATCTTCTTTGCAATTATACTCATAATCAAACGAAAAACCGCGTGACGTAAGCTCATCCTCAAGCTCCATGGCACAATCATCAAGATATTTCTTAAGATTAAGCTCACTGAAGTTATAAGGAACGTGGTCCATATCAAGCTTATTATACATCGTAAGCTCATTGATTAGAAGATTTAATTCGTTAGACTTATTATAGATTGTCTTAAGATACTTCGCCCGCATCTCATCCGTCGTCGCAACGCCGTCCATAATACCTTCCACGTAGCCTTGTATGGAGGTAATCGGCGTCTTTAAATCATGACAGATATTGCTTATGAACATCTTCTGCTGTTGCTCGGTATAAAGCCTCTCATCCTGTGATGCCTTGAGCCTGCGACGCATCTCCTCGAAGTCTCGGCATAATTCGCCTATCTCATCATTTCTTTGCGTAACAAGCGTAAAATCAAGGTCTCCTTGGGTTATTCTTTTGGCTGCCGCCTCAATGTCACGAATAGGCTTGATAACAAGACCTTTCATCCAAATCATCCAAAGCGAATTTGCAACAAGAATAAGTCCCGTTGCAAAAATCAAAATCATAAATATACTTTCTTTCATCTCCGGATTGAGATTTGGTCCGTATATTCGCCTCAATTCATAGAATTCTCTTCTCGTTACCACAAGCGTAATAATAAATATCGCTAAAACAGGAAGCGCCGTGACTCCCAAAAATGAAAGCCACAGCGTGTTATGCTTTTGATTGTCCATATATAGCTCCTACAATTGAATCATACTAAAGCTCTTTCTTTAATTCCTCTACCTTATCAAGTCTCTCCCACGGGAAGTCCTCGTCAAGTCTTCCGAAATGTCCGTAACTTGCAGTCTTCTTGTAGATCGGTCTTCTAAGGTCTAAAGTCTTAATAATTCCCGCCGGACGAAGATCGAAATGCTTTCTTATAATCTCTACAATCTTACCATCAGGAAGCTTGCCTGTTCCGTCCGTATCTACGCGGACAGAAGTCGGCTGTGCTACACCGATTGCATATGAAAGCTGAATCTCCATACGATCTGCGAAGCCTGCTGCCACAAGATTCTTGGCAACGTATCTTGCCATATATGATGCGGAACGGTCTACCTTGGTGCAGTCTTTTCCGGAAAAAGCTCCGCCGCCGTGACGTGCGAATCCGCCGTATGTATCTACTATAATCTTTCTTCCGGTAAGTCCGCTGTCTCCCTGCGGACCACCGATTACAAATCTACCCGTAGGATTGATAAAGAACTTGGTATTCTCATCAATAAGCTCCTTAGGCAATACCTCATCGAATACATACTTCTTAATATCCTGATGAATCTGTTCCTGAGTTACCTCTGCGATATGCTGTGTCGACAATACTACAGCTTCAAGACGGAACGGCTTGCCGTTTTCGTCATACTCAACCGAAACCTGGCTCTTGCCGTCAGGACGAAGATACTTTAACGTACCATTCTTTCTGACTTCCGCAAGCTTCTTGGTAAGCTTATGTGCAAGCGCTATTGAATAAGGCATATATTCAGGTGTCTCATTGGTTGCATAACCAAACATCATACCCTGGTCGCCCGCGCCTATTGCTTCAATCTCGTCATCAGTCATTTTGTGCTCTTTTGCTTCAAGTGCCTTATCTACACCCATCGCTATATCTGCAGACTGCTCGTCAAGCGATACTATAACTCCACAGGTATTGCCGTTAAAGCCGGCATCCGGTGAATCATAGCCGATTCCTATAAGTGTGTCTCTTACAGTCTTCTGAATATCCACATAAGCATTTGTTGTGATTTCACCCATTACCATAACAAGTCCCGTTGTACATACCGTCTCGCAAGCAACGCGGCTCATCGGGTCCTGTTTAATAAGTTCATCAAGAATTGCGTCAGAAATCTGATCGCAGACCTTGTCAGGATGTCCTTCGGTTACCGATTCCGATGTAAAAATTTTCTTTTCCATATTGGTCTCCTTTCCAAAAAAGCGGTAAAAAAAAACCGCTCGTAATAAGCGGATTAATAATCATGTTATCTAATCCTCTTATTGTTCGATAAATCGCTCAGGTAGGCACCTTCCGTATATACGGGGTTGCCGTGGCTTCATAGGTCCTATGTACCTCCACCACTCTGAATAAGAGTATCTATATTTTGTACGCACCCTATCATACAACAATTGTCTAAACCTGTCAATAATCAAAACAATTTTGTCAAAAAGCTCTCACATTTGTTGACTTTTTCCGCGATAATTTTTATACTTATTTTAAGAAACTGTTTTATTCTTTAGGAGGATAAAATTGAGCATTGTTAAAACCGCTGACCTGGTTCCGGGCATGATTACGGAAGAGCCGGTCAAGACAAGATCCGGACAACTTATAGTTAATGAAGGCGTAGCGCTTGACAGGCGTTTAATCGAGCGCTTGGATTTCTATTCCATTAAAGAAGTTAAAGTCAAGGCTTCCGAACTCGATCAGAAACAGATAGAAGAAGAAAAAGCTGCTGCTCTCCTTGCTGAAGAGACCGCAAGACGTCTCGCCGAAGAAGCTGCCGCAAGAGAAGCAGAGAATCTTCAGGCTGCTCATATGGCTGCAGTTGAGGCTGCTGCAAGAGAAGCAGAAGAAAAAAAGAAAAATGACAAGAAATTCGAAGATCGTATCCGTGAAAGCAGCACGGCAACGTACACTCAGAAAGTTATTATGTCCGATAAGTTCAAAGCTTTTCAGATATCATACTCTATGAATACGGCCAAGCTTAAGGCGGCATTCGACGAGTTTCAGTCTTCTCATACACTTGAGCCTAAGAAATTAATGACCGATATGCTCGATGTATTAAACGAGCAAAAGTTTAATACCATAGAATTATTCGATATGCTTCATAATATCAAGACAGTCGAAGATTCAATATATGCACATTGTCTTAATGTCGCTTATATTGCCCGTGTTATCGGCAAATGGATGAAGCTTGAGCACAACGTGGTTGATGACCTTACAATAGCAGGTCTTTTCCACGATATCGGCAAGACCCTTATTCCTAAGTCAATTCTTGATAAGCCGGGTAAGCTTACACCTGACGAATATGAGATCGTCAAGATGCATTCCAAGATGGGTTACGAATTACTCTTAGGCAGCGGCCTTAATGCAAGAATACTTCAGTCGATTCTCAATCATCATAAAAGATGTGACGGAAGCGGTTATCCTAACGGAATCGACAGCTCAATGATTGATGATTTTACCATGATACTTGCGGTTGCGGATGTATACGATGCGATGACCTCAGCAAGAAGCTATCGTAATTCACTTTGTCCTTTCAAAGTTATTGCAAACTTCGAAGAGGAAGGTCTTCAGAAGTATCGCCCGTCGGTAATCTTGACATTCCTTTCAAAGATTGCCAACAGTTATCAGAATAACCGAGTTCGTCTCTCGGATAATTCAATCGGTAACATCGTATTACTTAACGATAAGCACTTATCAAAGCCGATTATCCAGCTTAGCGACGGCTCTTTCGTAGATTTGGTTACAAGACCGGATCTTTCAATCGAAGCGATATTATAATAATTACACATAAAAAAAGAGCAAGAGATTAAATCTCTTGCTCTTTTACTATATTCTCATATCTATTTCGTACTCTCAATGGCTTTATTGACACGATTTGATACCCGGACTGCTGCCACAAGCTTAAGTGCATCAAACGGGATAAACGGAACTACGCACATCATCAATGCCTCTCCA
>JAGAAH010000005.1 GCA_017615375.1 Lachnospiraceae bacterium
AACGTGCAATGCAGTTTATAGAAGAAGCAAGAGAACGTGCAAAGAAAGATTCCGATGAATTATATGAAAAGGCTTATGAAAACGCGATTACGAACGCAAGGGCTGTGGCTCAGGAAGAGTATGATCGCATGATGACCGATATTGAGAGCAAGAGAGCATCTCTTAACGAAGAATACGAGAATAAGGTGGCGGAACTTGAAGAACAGTTTATTCCAACGCTTTTATCCGTATTTGAAAGTGTATTGTCGGTTAAGATTGACGATTACAGAGACATAATATTTGAACTTATTAAGAAAACCATTCTGAATATTGACAGTCCGCGTCAGCTGACAATTAAAGTGTCTTCGGATAACTATGATTATGTTAATGACGCGCTTCCACAGATAGAGAGCATTATCGGAAGAACTTCTTTAATTGAAGTGTTGAGAGAAGAAGATTTTGATAATACGATGTGTATTCTTGAGACAGAGAGAGGAATTTTTGATTGCGGATTTGATACGGAGCTTAAGAACCTTAAAAACAAGATTTTTCTTTTGTCAAAATCGTAATTATTTTCGGGAGAATTTCGGTGGATATTGGTAAGTATGAAGCATTAAAGGACGAGACTTTTTTTGACAGACTCGGCAAGGTTGTTAAGATTGTCGGTTTGACTATTGAGTCGGTCGGCCCCGAAGCAAAACTTAATGATATATGCTTAATTAGGACAGGCGGCGAAGGCGGCGAGACAATCTATTGCGAAGTTGTCGGATTCCGCGATAACCGCCTTATTCTTATGCCATTCGGAAGAGCGGACGGCATAGGAATAGGTTCTGTCGTTGAAAACACCAACAGTCCTTTGATGGTTACCGTTACGGATGAGTTATTGGGTCATACACTGGACGGATTGGGACGCATTACCGATTCCGATACGGTGCTTTACGGTGATAAAGCACTTGTTGAAGCGATGCCTCCGGATCCTATGAAGCGTAAGATTATAAGCGAAGTACTGCAGCTTGGCGTTAAGGCCGTGGATGGTCTTATAACTGTCGGAAAAGGTCAGCGTATAGGAATCTTTGCAGGTTCCGGTGTCGGTAAAAGCACTTTGCTTGGTATGTTTGCAAGAAATACCAAAGCAGATATCAATGTAATAGCACTTATAGGAGAGCGTGGCCGTGAGGTTAAGGAATTCATCGAGCGAGATTTGGGTGAAGAAGGTATGGCACGTTCTGTTGTTGTAATTGCAACTTCCGACCAGCCTGCATTAATCAGAAATAAAGCTGCAAAGACTGCTACGGCAATTGCGGAATATTTTAGAGAACAGGGGAAGGACGTTCTTCTTATGATGGACTCTTTGACTCGTTTTTCAATGGCACAGCGTGAAATAGGTCTTGCCAGCGGAGAACCTCCGGTAACTCGAGGATATCCGCCGAGTGTATATTCTGAAATGCCGAAGTTATTGGAACGGGCAGGTACGTCTGAGAAAGGTTCGATTACGGGATTGTATACGGTCCTTGTTGACGGTGATGATTTTAACGAGCCTATTACCGATACGGCAAGAGGTATCTTGGACGGACATATTGTATTATCAAGAAAGCTTGCACAGCGTAATCAGTATCCTGCAATTGATATTCTTGCAAGTATAAGCCGTGTTATGTCGGCAATTGCAACGCCTGAGCATAAAAAGGCGGCAGGAACTTTTAAAAACGTATTATCCGTATATAACGAGGCAGAAGACCTTATCAATATAGGTGCATATAAGAGAGGCGCCAATCCGGACATAGATTACGCAATCGATAAAATCGGTCAAATTAAAGACTACATTATGCAGTCTACTGCGGACAGATTTGATTTTGACGAGGAGATAGCCATGCTTGAGGGTATTTTCTCGTAGTTTTCCAAAGGTGATTAAGTATGAAAAAATTTGCTTTTTCATTACAAAGCGTATTGAATCTGCAACTTAAGATTGAAGATCAGGAAAAGCAAGCTTTTCGTGAGGCATCCATGAAGCTTATGGAAGAAGAAGATAAGCTTCGTGATTTAATGCGTCAAAAAGAAGGATACGAGGAAGCCTTAAAAGAGGCATTAAACGGAATTCTTGATGTAATCGAAGTTAATAACATAAAACATTCGATTGATGTTATGAAGAGCCGAATAAGAACGCAGATGATAGCCGTACATGTTGCCGAGAAGAATGTCGAAGCGGCACGAATAAGGCTTACGGAAGCAATGGTCAACAGAAAGACTTATGAGAAGATGAGAGAAAAAGCATTCGAAGAATATAAGAGAGAAACGGAAGCTGAAGAAAGCAAAGAAATTGACGAACTTGTAAGCTTTCGTCACGCAGTGAATGATTAATGGGAAAGAGGTGAATGCATATGGCAGATATCGATAATGAAGAGAAGGAATTAGACGAAAAAGCGGTTAAAAAGGCTGAAAAAGAACGTAAGAAACAGGAAAAGGCCATGAAGAAGAAGGCCATGAGCGAGAGCAATAACGAGATGGAAGAAGATGACGATCCGGGTAAGGGAAGCAAATTCTTGCTTTTCCTTGTTGCGCTTGTTTTGATTGCACTTTGGCTTTTACTTTTTGCACTTTTAATTAAATGGGATGTGGGAGGCTTTGGTTCCGGCGTACTTTATCCGATATTTAAAGATGTGCCTTATGTAAAGGAAATCCTTCCTGAGGTAAAAGACCCTGACGAAGACGATCCTTATGCGTTTAAGACTATGGAAGAAGCCGTTGAGCGTATAAAAGCGCTTGAAAGACAGATCGAGGCCATAGGAGATGCAAGCGGTGAGGATAAGGATTTGATAGCGTCTTTGTCGGAAGAAGTTGCGAGACTTAAGATTTTTGAGCAGCAGCAGGCTGATTTTGAAAAAACTCGAGAAAAATTTTATCGAGAGGTTGTTTTTTCGGATCAAGCACCCGATATAGAAGAATATAGGTATTATTATGAGCAAATCGAACCTGAGAACGCGGCAGCACTTTATAAGCAGGTCGTTCGTAAGATTCAGGAAGATGAAGAACTTGCCGATTATGTTAAGGCATATTCGTCAATGAAACCTAAGAATGCGGCAGCAATTCTTGAAAAGATGACGGACGACCTTAAATTGGTTGCAAAAATCTTGAAGAATATGAATGCTGAAGCAAGAGGCGCTATTTTGGCAGCCATGGACGAGAAGATCGCAGCAGATCTTACCGAACTTATGGAGCCTTAATATACAGTCGTTAAATCGACAAACATCTAAATCTTTGAAAGGAGGATTTATTTATGACAGACGCAACTGTTCAGATGCTTGTATCGCAATTGGGCAATCCAAGTGTCAAGAACTCTTCCAAGAAAGAGCTTATTGAAGCAGCTGCCGGACTACCAGACTTTGGAAATATCCTTTCCAATGCCGGACAGAAGAATGATAAGCTTTATACTTTGGAAGAAAGGGGAGCGAGTCAGTCATGGAGCAACAAGGATGTAGCTGATTCCGACGCATCTGTTTCAAAGAAAACCAAGAGCATCGAAAAGATGTTGATGGCTTCGAACGAACCGTCTAACCAGAACCGGGTTACAGGTAAAAAAGAGATGAGTTTATCCGAGAAGCTTGGATTTGGCAGTGGCGAAACAGATGTGGAGGAAATGGCGGACGCGTTAGTTTATCTTGCATCACGGATGATGGATGTTCTTACGGAAAAGTTTAATGTAACCGAAGAACAGGTAACAAACTGCTTAGAGCAGAACAATCTCATTATGACAGATCTTCTTGATTCTACCAAACTTGCTGACGTTTTTGTTCAGTTATCGGGTAAGAACATTGAAGCAATCGATGTTGTTAATGATGAGGAATTTACTTCCTTACTTAAGGCATTTGATGAAGAAGTAAGTGCAATCTTCGAAGAGATGCCTGTAGAGAAATCGGATCTTATGAGCAAAGCTCATATACTTGTTGATTATGATGTAATCGACGTAAAGATGACCGAGATTCACACGGGTGAGCAGGTAACAAGCGATGATGACAGCGTTATCGAGCTTTTACAGGACGCACCAAAGTCTGAAGTAAATGACAAGAGCAGCCAGTTGTCAGACAATATGGAAATTTTGCATACCGGCAACGAAGCTGTTAAGGGCACAGATGAAACAACCGATAATAATAATGCTGACATGAATAACGGCGAAAACAATTCTAACGGTGGCAAGTGGGATCAGACAGTTTCACCTGACGGAGATCCTAATAAGAAGCTTGTGTATACAACCGGC
>JAGAAH010000149.1 GCA_017615375.1 Lachnospiraceae bacterium
ATCATTACAGATTAAGTTCGGAATTGTAACCGCTCCGGTACTTGAATCAATTGTAATCGACTCTAAAGTATTCTTCGGAAGATAAATATGTACGTGAACACCTGCCCCAAAATCAAAAAAGTTAAATCCCTTTTTCTTTTTGGATTTAATGATAAGGGTATCGTCCTCAACACTTACATCATACTTGATTCTATTACTCTGGCGAACCTGAACCTTTACCGAATCACCTTCTTCAACAAAGAACTCCACTTCGGCAACAGAGCTGTCTAGCTCTATATTATTAATCGTTTGCGTAAATTTGTAATCTTTGTTCTCATATTCTGCAGTATTAAAATCCTCCAGGCTAATGGTAAACTCCTTGGTTCCTGTCGTTACTGCCATTATAAGTATTCCTACCACCATAAGTATGATAGCTGCTGCAATTATTATTTTATTTGCCAATTTCATTATTCTCTTTCCTTTCCGACAAGTGCTTTTTTAATTCCTACCAATGCTTTAACCGTAAGTAAAATTGCTCCTTTTGTAAAAGCTACACATCCATATACCATTAAAACTCCGAGTCCCAAGCAGAAAAGTCCTGCTCCGAGGCCAAGTCCCGCACCGGCTAAATTACCGTAAAACAGCATTCCGAGTACCCATACGATACTTGCGGCACCTGCTACTATAAGACCGATTGTGACTGCATAAAATGCAACCACAAGTGACCAAACTACTGCAAAAAGTGCGATTGCGAGTCCGAATATTGTTGCTACAATCGGAAGCCATAGTGGAAATGTCAACACGATTATGATAAGAGTTGCAACGGATATTCCGCCTTTCTTCTTCTCTTTTTCTTTATTAACTCGCTCTTTAACGATTGTCGTAATCGGTGTCTCGGCCATAATCTGAGACACTATTGTCTTCACATCTCCTATTGCACTAACCGCTTCTTCTTCACTCATGCCCTCTTCGATTCTGTCATCTATCATCTCGCTGTAGAAATTAACTCTTTCATCCAGGTCTTCCTTAGGAATTCCGGATAATCCTTTTTTAAGCTCATTAAGGAATTGCTCTTTATTCATTACCAACTTCCTCCCTGGTTATAAATTGATATATCGATTCCATCTCTTTCCAGTCTTCTTTGAATTCTTCTATACGCTTGCGACCGAGATCCGTAATCTGATAGTACTTTCTCAGTCTCCCGTCATGCTCCGCGGTCCTGACCGTAAGAAGCTTCGCTGTCTCTAAGCGCTTAAGAATCGTATATAATGTCGACTCCGACAGTTCCATGTATGGTTTCATGTCTTTGATTATCTGATAACCGTAGGAATCTTCGTATTGAATCGACGCCAGGACGCATACATCCAAAAGACCACGTTTCATTTGTGTATCCATATAATACCTCCCCTCGTGTTATACATCCTTTTATGTAATATTTCCTTTTGCGTAATATATCGTATCACGAAGTATATAACATGTCAACACTTTTTTATAAAAAAACCGGAAGCGTATATTCTCCCGGATTTTTATATTATATCATAGCTTATTTAATTACGGCGTGCTGCATGATGTAGTCGCGCCAGAGATAATAGTACTTTGCCTTAAGGTGCATTCCGTCGCCGGTGTACTCGGGATTAAGATGACCCGACTCGTCAACTACGGCTTCATTAACATCAATGTAAAATACATACTCGTCATCACAAAGCTCTTTAAGTCCTTCATTTTTCTCGTCAAGGTTTTCCTTCTTACAGTACTTCCACTCGATTCCGTACTCTTCCGTTACATACATAATTGCCTGAATGCATATAATCGCATCCGGCTGAAGCTCTCTTATCTCATTCACCGCATCGGCATATATCTTAAGCCATCTCGGAGTATTGTAATCACCCTCATTTACGCCAAGTTCAATATATATCTTTCCGAACTTCTTGGAAGAAAGAAGCTGTCTTAAAGTCTTTCCGTCAACAACAGTATCACTGCTCATAAGCTTAATAATGTTAAGCCCGGTCTTACAGAAATACGAAGCCTTGCCCACAGGCGAGAATAACCTCAATCCGTCGGTTCTTGAATCTCCTATAAAAAGCGCATCCGCAAAGTATTCTTCGTCAACCTCTCCTATCACTGCGGCATTTTCTTTTCTATATATTAATTCATCTATTGATACGTTATAACCGTTCCGCGTAACGTCTTCGATATTTAATCTGTCATCACAGTACGCGATCGGCTCTTCGGTTTCATCATTATCGTTATTCTCTTCTTTCGTAATTTCCGGCACTTTCTCGCCATCATCTTCCGAAACTTCCGTATAATCAGGTTCTTCACCCGGCATTGCAATCACATCTGTCTTAAAAGCGATAAAAAAGAATACTCCGCCTATTAAAAGCGTGAATAAAAGCGGCATAGCCTTAAAATCAGTTTTTCTCCCCTTAAACATACCATTAAACCTAACTTTCTAAAAATTCATGTACATAAAAGAACCGGTTCCGTTCTTCCATAAAACATACACGGTTACCCAGAAAATTCCCGCAAGAATAATCGCTCCGTACCATTTCTTACCGTACTTATGGACAATTCTTTCCGGATAAGGTAATGTACAAAGAATTCCGCCGATAAGGTACGGCCAGAACTTTTTGATATAAATTAACGTATCTCCCGGCATCATTGTCGGCGTTATACCGTTAATCGGGAATAACTTTCCAAAATATAAGCCGATATTGTCGATCCCTTTGGTCGCAAAAAACGCAAACGTCGTCGTGATTACGAATATTACGTATATATGCGGCAGAACATGGAGTTTATCAAGAACTTTTCTAAATCCCAAGTGTTCTATAACGACAAAAACGCCGAGCGACAATCCCCATAACAGGAAATTAATCGTAATCCCGTGCCATAGTCCCGTAAGAAGCCATATAAAGAGGATGTTGAATACGGTTCTTACCTTGCCTTTTCTACTACCGCCGAGTGGAATATATATATAATCCTTAAACCACAACATAAGTGTAATGTGCCATCTTCTGTAAAATTCGCTGACAGACTTTGCCATATGCGGATAATCGAAGTTAAGCGGCAGATTCACGCCCATAATCTTCGCAACGCCCGATGCCATAAGGCAATAACTCTGCCAGTCAAGGTATAACCTAAGTGCAAACGTCAATGCCGTAAGCCATGCCATAGAAGTCGATACGCAGTCAATTCCGATTCTGTCAACTTCACGCTGCAGATATACGAGTCTATCCGCAAGGATAAGCTTCATTGCGAATCCTAAGATGAAAGACTCAAGTCCGTACTGGATATTCTCTGCGTTAATCTTAGGCGCTTTTATATCATCACGGGAATCATTATATCGCGCAATCGGACCCATCAGAATTCTCGGGAAGAAAAGCGCATAATTAGCGTAATCTATAAAGTTGCTCTCGTATTTTACGTCATGTCTTCCGACATCGATTAGATATGCCACATACGTAAATATATAGAAACTTGCGCCTACGGGCATAAATCCCGTTATCTTAAAAATGCATAAAACCAATATGTTAAGCCCCGCAGAACGTCTCGCCGAAATCTCGGGATCATACTCGTTATATGCTTTACGTGCAAGAAAATAATTAATCGGTACGAATGTTGCCGCAATTATTGCACTTCTAACATCGTTTACCGCAATAAAAGCGATACTTCCGATTAGAAGCCAGTATCTTCTCACCTTCTGCGGAAGTACCATATATATAATTACAAATGCCGCAAAGCAGCATAGAAACTTAATACTCGCAAATGTCATAACTATCCCCTAAAACATATTTTAAGTGTGAACGGACCACTCGCCGTGGTGGCATCCCACATCTTCGATATGGGATATTCCGTCCCTATGTGCACAACGAATCGGGATTAAGGAATGTATGGGCGGTTACGATTACAAATGTATTAACCGTACCCGTATATTTTGATTCGGGAATCAAAAATCTGACGTATTCCTTATTAAGACCTACATAGTAAGTCTCGCCGTCGATTACTTCCGTATCTTCAACAAGTATTTCTTCCTCACGCCCTATATAATAAGACATAAATTCCTTCTTATATTCGCTTTGAATCTCACTTAATCTGTGGCTTCTTTCCGCTTTAACCGCTTCCGTTATCTGTCCGGGCATTCCTGCCGCCACGGTTCCTTTACGCTTTGAATACTTGAAAAGATGTGTCTCGAAAAACTTTATTCTTTTAACAAACTCGATTGTCTCGGAAAACTCCGCATCCGTCTCTCCCGGAAATCCGCATATTATGTCAGTTGTAATTGCAGGATGCGTAAAAGCCGCACGTAATCTTTCGCAGCATTTCTCATATTCAGCAGTATCGTATTTTCTGTTCATACGCTTAAGCACGCTGTCCGAGCCCGACTGAAGCGAAAGGTGAAAATGCGGACATATCATATCTATCTTACTTAATCTATCAACAAATTCATCCGTAATAACTCTTGGTTCAAGGGAGCTTAATCTGATTCTCTCTATTCCGTCGACTTCGCTGATTGCTTCAATTAACTCTATTAACGAAGAACCGGTGTCAACTCCATACGAAGATACATGAATTCCGGTAAGTACGACTTCCTTAACACCGCTTTTAACAAGGAGTCTCACTTCCTCTATTACATCTTCTATCGTCCTGCTTCTTACTCTTCCCCTTGCGTACGGAATTATGCAATACGTGCAGAACTGATTGCATCCGTCCTGAACTTTGATAAAAGCTCTGGTATGCTCCATGCTTTTCTTAAGAAGCATCTGTTCATAGGTTACTTCATGCATAAGGTCATGAAGTCCTGTAATTCCCGCATTCTTAGAATCACTCTCGTTCTTGCGCTTTTCTTCAAACTCGCGCAACAATTCAACTATCCTGTTCTTCTCATTATTACCTATGATTATATCTATATCGGGATCGTTTGCCGCTTCTTCTTTCGAAGTCTGGACATAGCAACCAGCCGCTACAATTATTGCATCGGGATTGCGACGCGCCGCCTGATGTATCATCTGGCGCGACTTTCTGTCCGCAATATTCGTAACGGAACAGGTATTGATTACGTAGACATCCGCCTTATCGGCAAAGTCCACAATCTCATATCCGTTTTCAATTAAGAGTTGTTCCATAACCTCGGTTTCATAGGCATTAACCTTGCATCCCAAGTTATGTAAAGCAGCCTTTAACATTACAATTCTCCGCTTCATCCTCCAATTTGACAAATGTCAAAATTGGGGTATTATAGATATAGGTTTTTAAGGAGGCACATTATGCAGCTTGTTAAAATTAAGCTTAACAGTATAGAAGATGTCCGTACATTCATCGGTATTCTTGCATCATACAGCTGCGATATCGATATAATCTCGGGCAAATACATGATAGATGCCAAATCCATCATGTCTTATTTCTGTCTCAATCTTAATGAGCCTCTGACAATGCAAATTCATTCGGATGAAAACTCCAAGGATATCTTGGACTCCATATCCGCATACGTTGTCGAATAATAGGATTTTTACCGGGATAAAAGCTCTACTTTGCAAATACCTCGATAACTTCCGTTGTCTTAATTGCTTCTTCCATAAGCTCATCTATCTTCTCAGATAAGTTCATTTCCGATGCTTTAATAACATTAATATTCGGTTTCGTTACAGGATGCTTGGCTACGAATATCGTGCAGCAGTCCTCATACGGCAATATTGATGTCTCATATGTATCGATTTTTTCCGATATGCTTACGATTTCCTGCTTATCCATGCCGATACACGGTCTGAATACAGGCATGGTGCATACTTCATTCGTACAAGCCAATGACTGCATTGTCTGAGACGCAACCTGTCCTATGGATTCACCCGTAATTAACGCCTGACAATGATTCTCTTTTGCAAAATGCTCCGCAATCTTCATCATGTAACGTCTCATAATTATCGTAAGCTCTTCATGCGGGCACTTTTCATAGATATATAACTGAATATCGGTGAAGTTAACTACATGTAACTTAATCGGTCCCGAATATCTCGCAACTATTGCGGCAAGGTCTACTACCTTCTGCTTAGCACGTTCCGACGTATATGGCGGTGCATGGAAGTATGTTGCTTCCAACGCAACTCCACGCTTTGCAATCATATATCCCGCAACCGGTGAATCTATACCGCCAGATAAAAGAAGCATTGCCTTTCCGTTGGTACCTACAGGCATACCGCCCGGTCCCGGAATGGTCTTAGAATATATATTAATTCTCTCTCTTATCTCGATGCTTAAGTAAAAGTCAGGATTATGTACATCAACACTTAAGTTCGGGAATTCATCAAGTATTCTTCCACCGAGATCTTCGTTAATCTCCGTGGAATTCTTCTCAAAATCCTTTCTCGCACGGCGCGCAACAACCTTGAATGTGAGCTTTTCTTCACCATAGGTCTCACGGATATACTTAAATACGTTCTGTACAAGGTCCTCGTATCCATTATCGTCTATCTGATATAATGGGCACACGCCGACAATACCGAATATTCTCGTCATCGCCTTAACCGCATGGTCGTAATCGTATGTGTCGCTTGTTACGTCCACATAGATTCTACCTTGCTCCTTTGACACGAAAAATTCGCCCTTTACAGGCTTTAATGCATGTATAAGGTGACTTACAAGCGCATCTTCGAATAAGTGCCTGTTCTTACCCTTAATCGCTATCTCACCGTATTTAATCAAAAATGCAGAAACCATCACTACCTCCTGATGAATCGTCTTAATGCCGGTACAAGTTCATTAAATGCCGACAGAACATAATCCATTTCTTCCTTCGTATTCGTATCCGTTAAGCTAATTCTTACCGTCGATTCAAGCCTGTCTTTCAGAAGCCCCATTGCTTTAAGTGTTGCCGATACCTGCGGCTTATTGGATGAGCAGGCAGAACCCGCCGATACATATATACCCTTTTCTTCCAATGCGTGTAAAAGCACTTCCGCGCGAACATTCGGCACCGATACGCTTATTATATGCGGTGCATTCTCATGCGACTTATCGCCGTTAATGATTACACCTTCAATCTTTTCCAAACCTTCAATTAAGTAATCACGAAGTCCGTAGAGATACTCTCTCGTCTTATCAAGATTGCGATATGCATCTTCACATGCCTGTCCCATTCCGGCAACTCCCGGTACGTTCTCTGTTCCCGAGCGAAGTCCGTTCTGATGCCCGCCACCGAATATAATCGGCTTAATCTTTGTCTTATCCTTTACATAAAGGAACGCTACACCTTTAGGTCCATGAATCTTATGACCGCTTACGGACAAAAGATCTATATTATCTCTCTTCGGATTAATGTCAAACTTCGAATATGCCTGAATCGCATCTACATGGAATAATGTCTTCGGATTAACTTCTTTAATAAGCTTGCCTGCTTCTTTAATCGGCATTACCGCTCCGACTTCATTATTAACATACATAATGGATACCAATATTGTATCCGGGCGAATAGCAGCCTTTAAATCATCAAGTGAAATTCGTCCATTAGAATCGACATCAAGGTATGTAACTTCATATCCCATATCTTCAAGTCTCTTCATCGAGCTTAATATGGCTGCATGCTCCACTTTTGTCGTAATTAAGTGCATTCCGTCACGTTTATATGCTTCTGCCACTCCAAAAAGCGCCATATTGTCAGATTCCGTTCCACATGATGTAAATATGAGTTCTTTTTCCTCACAGCAAAGTGTCTTTGCAATCTGCTCTCTTGCATGCTTTATGTAATTTTCCGCAATCATGCCTTTGTTGTGAAGCGACGACGGATTGCCGTAATCTTCACGCATGGCGCGCGTAATTACTTCCATTACAGAATCGCTTACTTTAGTTGTCGCACTGTTATCTACATATACTTCCATCTTATTCTTCCTTACTCATCATAACCAGGCTAAGTGCCGTTAATGCAGCAGTCTCGGTTCTAAGTATTCTTCGTCCGAGGGATACCGTCTTCATACCTGCATCCACTGCCTCTTTAATCTCTTTTTCCGAAAAACCGCCTTCAGGTCCGATGAAAATTCCCACCGAATCTTCAGGTTTTATTTTCTCCATTATTTCCAATGTTCCCTTAGGTCCCGTCTCATTCTCATAAGGTACGAGATTAAGCGTATTACATGCGGCATATTCAATCGCGTCCTTATATTTCATAGGCGCCATAATATGCGGAACTATGCTTCTCTTCGATTGCTTGGCTGCGGTTTCCGCGATTTTCTGCCATCTAATGACCTTACTTTCCGCTTTCTTCTCATCAAGCTTAACAATCGAATACTCCATCATAACCGGAACGACTTCTGTACACCCAAGTTCCACCGCTTTTTCAATGATAAACTCAAGCTTATCCGACTTAGGCATTCCCTGGAATAAGGTTATACTACCCTTAAGCTCAGTATCATCTGCCTTCTCGGATAGTTCTATAACCGCCGCATCTTCTGTAAATTCTTTAATCTTACCAAGATAGTTTTCACCGTTATCGACACTTATTCTTACCGTATCGCCCGGTTTTAACCGCACAACATCCTTAAGATGATGATAATCATCACCCGTAACACGTGCCAATCCGTTATTCACTTCGCTTATACTCACGAAAAACTGAAACATATTATTTACGGCAGATTACTCCTACCCATTCTCCCATGTATAAAGTATCAATAATCTCAAAACCCGCTTCCGTCAATGCGCTTTTAACAG
>JAGAAH010000150.1 GCA_017615375.1 Lachnospiraceae bacterium
CATCTGTATGGCACGGGATTATGCGCAGCAATTCTTGCATTAAAGCGTGGACATAACAGAAAGATGGCAGAGATGGCAGAGGTTTGTGGAATGCTTCATGACCTTTTTACTTATGTCCATCCGGAAGAAGATGGTGAGAATCATGCGCCGGGATGCGCGAAATATGCCAAGAAATATGTACTTGATAAGCTTACACAGTTTACGGATGAAGAAAAAGAAATGATGTATCAGGCAGTCTATAATCATAGCGATAAACATGTTAAGGGAAGCGTACTGGATGAGATTATAAAGGATGCGGATTGCGCGCATCATGCATTGCGTAATCCTATGGAAGACTATTTCTGGGATAGAGAACGCATACAGCAGGTAGTGCAGGAAATGATTAATTAGAAGGTGAGAAAATGATTAAAGGAATACATCACATTTCATTGAAGTGCAATAAAGAAGAAGCTGATAGGGTTAAAGAGTTCTATGTGGACATTCTTGGATTAAAGCTTGTAAGAACCTGGAAAGACGGAATGATGATTGACACGGGTAACGGTCTTATAGAGATCTTTACAACAGGCGGAGGTGTTAAGACTACGGGAGCAGTTTGCCACTTTGCGCTTGAAACGGATAATGTTGATGAGATGGCAGACAAAGTTCGAGCTGCAGGATACGAGGTATTTAAAGGACCTGACGACAGAGTGATTCCTTCGACGCCTGAGTTCCCGCTTCGTATGGCATTTTGCCACGGACCTCTTGGTGAAGAGATAGAATTCTTTAAGGAGAGATAAAAGGGTATGAAATTAAGCGAGATAAGAAAACAGATGACAGCTATATTTCTTGCCGGAAAGGAATATGAGAAAGTTAAGGAAGATGGATATACGAACTTTTCATATCCTAAATTTCCAAAGCTTATGAAGTTTAATACAGAAAGATATAAGGTGCCGGGATTCGGAAACTTTATGACAATGCATACTAAGATGATTTTTGGGATGGAACTTCTGACGACATCTTTTATGCCCGGAGAAGGCGTATCCGTGCCGTATTGTCTTATAGATATAATGGTGGCGGGAAATAAGCGTACTGTGTTTATTGAATACTATGATTGTCGTGCAGAAAAAACTGAGATGGAGAGACTTATAGTAGTTGCGGATAGATTTGCTAATCTTGTAGAATACGTGGAAAGACCTAAGTGGTATGTTGGTGAAAGAACGCCATATTCTTTGATTAAACGCGGTGAAGCGGCTGATGACCTTAAGCTTCTTGATATGATTATCAATTCGGTAGAAGAGTATCGAAAAGAAGCGGATAATGCCGGAGTTGATGAAGCTAATATAGCCGGCCTTAAGAAGTTTAGAGAAAGAATGATTAATGAAGGCAATCCGTCGTCGTCGGTATTAGAGAAGGTTTTCGGTAAAGAAGGAGCTAAGAAATTCTTTACAACATGCGTAATGCCTATTGACGAGTGATATTTAATCTGCTATATTATCGATGTTGAATATTTAAGAAAGCGAGGTGCTGTTGATGTTTGTTATGAATATGGAGATTGTAAATGAATATGTAATTGTGTCCTCGGTTATTAGATTTTAATTGATTATAATGATTCTGTAGCCGTGGCTTATTAGTCACGGCTTCTTTATGCCCTTTTTCGGCAATTTTTCAATCGATGAAACTTAATTTCCCCGGATCGCAAGTAAGCAGAAGAACACTTAATTAATGAAACGGAGAACAAAAATGAATAATAATGAATTAACAGTAGGCAGAGTATATGAATGCCAAAGGAATCTCTTCATTGTAAAAGTTAATGATAAAGAGGTTTCTGCAAAGCTTAAGGGCAGCTTTTATGATATGACGGAGGGAAGTTTTCCTATAGTTGGCGATTATGTGGAACTTATGTATAATCCTATTGGTGAAAGCATAATCCATAGCGTCTTGGAAAGAAAGAGCGTATTAAAGCGCCCGGATCAGGCAAAAACCGCAACCATGCAGTATATGGTCGCCAATGCGGATTATGCGTTTATAGTTACGGCGCTTAATGAAGATTATAGTTACAACAGAATAGCAAGATACGTAAGCGTGGCTATTGAAGGGAACACAACACCGGTTGTAATCTTAACCAAGTCGGATTGCTGTAATAATGTGGGAAGGTTTGTAAGTGAAGTTGAAGGAATAGCCGATGGGATTAGAGTACATGCGATATCCGCACTTTACGGAATAGGACTTGATGAAATCGAGGAATATTTTAAGCCTGGTGCGACAATATGCCTTCTTGGCTCGTCCGGTGCAGGAAAGTCGACTCTTATTAATGCGATGGCGGGGGAAGAGGTTATGAAGACCGGAGCGGTAAGAGAATCGGATTCAACGGGTAAGCATACGACCACACATAGACAGATAATAGATTTAAAGTGCGGGACTTCAATTATCGATACACCCGGTATGCGTGAAATCGGAATGGCTAATATAGAAGAAGGAATTGACAGTACTTTCGCGGATATTATTGAACTTGAAAAGCATTGTAAATTCAGCGACTATCAACATAAGACGGAACCGGGCTGCGCGGTTAAGGCAGCAATAGAACGCGGTGAATTAACACGTGAGCGCCTTGAATTATATAAGAGCCTAAGCATTGAGAACAAGAATAACAGCGGTAAGAAGAAAGAAATAGCGAAATTACAGAAGATGAGAAAGAAAACAATATATTAATTGGCAGGTAAAACGCATAAAAATAAGGCAGCTTAAGTTAAGCTGCCTTATTATATTATAATTAATCAACTTTGAATTTACCTACTGCATCGCCAAGTTCGTTGGATATTGCAGTAGCCTTTTCTGCTTCGGAATTGATACCGTTGATATTGACTGCTACACCCGAAGCACGGTTTGCTGCATCGGCAATAGCACGTGTTGAATCATCAACCGAGGTATTTACGAGTTCCGTTTGTTTTTTGATATTATTGATATTATTCTGTACATCAGTGCTCATCTTGGAGAATTTAGTCATTATATCATCAACATGTTGAGCGCTTTCCTGATACTTTTCACTTGTATCTACGAGGTTATCATAGGTCTGAAGTACATGCTTGTCGATAAAATCAATCATGTTCTGAGCTTCTTCAGCAAGATCACGAACAGCTTTGATAACATCGTTGGATACCTGCTGAATCTTACCTGCGGCTTCTGCTGAATCGGAAGCAAGATTGCCGATTTCTGTTGCAACAACTGCGAATCCTCTACCGGAATCGCCTGCTCTTGCGGCTTCGATACTTGCGTTTAAAGCAAGTAAACTTGTCTGGTCGGTTATGTTAAGGATGTTCTCGGTGAGCACATCAATCTGGTTAACAGCTTCACTTCTTGTAATCTTATCCTGAATGGCTTTCTGCATTGACTTAACGCTTTCAATTGCTTCTGCCTGCGCTTTCTTTGCATCTGTTCCGGTCTTTTCTGCCTGTTCATGGATTTCATGTGCATAGTCGGAACCACCTTTTACTTCAGCAACTATATTGGTAAATACGGAGTTGATGTCACCTACGAGATTATCTATGTTGGTCATCGCATCGTTGGTTTCGTTCATTGATGCGGAGAGTTCTTCTAATGCAGCACTTACCGTACTTGTATCGTCACCTGCGGATTTTAACTGGTTAAAGATTGTATTGGTGTTATTCTCAAGGCTTCCGACGCTGTTTTTTATCTTAACCATAATCTCTCGGATATAACCGACGAGACCGTTTACGTTACCACCGATAACCTCGAATTCATCACCGCTTTGGATTTCGATTTTCCGGGTTAGGTCGCCGCCACCGCCCGCAAGTTCTTCGACTTTGTCGTTTAATACTCCGAATCCCTTGGCAAGTTTAGCTCTTACAATGACAAGAATTATTATACCTGCAATAAAGAATGCACCACAGATTAAGAGAATAAGTATAAGAACTTTACGTAATTGTTCTTTTACCCATTCATAGCTTATGTCTACACAAGTAAGTCCAACGATTTCCGAGCCATTATATATCGGGGCATAAGCTGTATAATGTGTTCCCCAGTCATCGGTATAAGGTTCTTTGTCGACGCCTGCGGTTCCCTTTAAAGCAGCTTTGATAGTATCGTCATAAGACTCAAAGTCGTCGCCCATTTCAGCAGGGTCATCAGCCGTATCGACCATGTATATGACTGTTGAGCCTGTGTCGTTGACTGTATATACATATTCGATATTGGCATTATCTCTAAATAGGCATAACCTATCAAATGTATCTTTATATGCGGCACTCGTGTTATCTCCGACGGTAATTGTGGCATATTTAGCCCCGTCAATGGAAGCGGCCGCACATTTTGCCATGTCTATTGCATTGTCCTTCATCTGCGATACAAGCAGGTTTTTAGAACGTGCGTAAAACAGTGAGGCCATGCATAAATCGGAAATAAGCAACAGTAACGAAATGAATATAAATATCTTGGTTGACATTGAAATCTTTCTGACTTTCATCTTAGCTGTCCCTCCGTTGTATTAAGGTATAAAAACCGCAATGCTTATTTAAAGATATCATTAAATTATGATTAATATATGTTTATTACTTCGCCGTTATTTTCTTTGCCCATGAAAACGCGCTTAAGAGCTTTCCTTTGGTTGCACGTACTTTATAGGTATATGTTGTTCCCGATCTTACGGTGGAGTCTACGTATGTACCGGTTGTCGTGCTTCCAATCCATTTATAGCTTTTACCTTCGAGTCTGTATACCGAATATGCGGTAGCAGAAGCGGTTTTCTTTATGTTAATCTTAATCTTTCCGCTCTGGGAGTTATCAAGACTGTTAATGCATGTTGACTGAATTGTTGCAGTAACGGTTTTTTCAGGACAAGAGCTTTCCGAAGAACCGGATACCGCTATTACCATATATGAATATTTCTTTCCGAGTGTGAGCTTGCTGTCTTCATATTTCAGTGTTTTTGAAGAAACGGATTTAATAAGGGTATAGCCTTTTTCACTATCGGCTTTTCTGTATATATCATAGGTTTTCGCATTTTTAATTTCTTTCCAGGAGAGTGTTGCTGCAGCTTCGTTATTATTGGTAACTGTTAAAGTGGTTTGTCCAAGATTTGCAGAATCACGAGGAATTACTCTTCTGTTATGTCCCTTTTTGGAAAGAACTTTGAGACATGCACTTGCAGGCTTACTTGAATAGTTTGCAAGATCATACCAGGAGTTCCCTTTTTTGATAAAAGTTTCGCCCGTTTTGGCACTTGCTATTCCGCGACCACCGGTTTCTCTGTCGCTTTCATATGCAGCATCGGTATAATAGCCGATTGAGTCTTTGAAAGTGACTGTTACAAGAACCGTCTCACCTGCGTTGACATTAATGCCTTTGTTAAGTGTAAGCATCTGATATCCCGCATAGGATACATCAAATTTTTGTGTATGAACGGCTTTGGCCGAACCTATTGATTTCGGTGTATTTACGTTTTTGTAGATATTAATCGTTGTAGTGGTTGCCTGTGAAGGCTTAATTGAGATACCGGTTATGGTTTCATTTTCGGTTGGTTTAAAAGTCATTGCAACCGATGATACGCCTTCCGCCAAAGTTATGCCGGCACCACCATCATATTGATGTAATGTGTCATATATGGATGTTGGACATACTTCAAAGGTAAACCAAGGATTCAAAGTATCGTTTAATTCGGCATCGTAATAAGATACATAGCAATATCCTTTATCTCCGATGTTTTTACCCCAACTGTTCTTGACAATCCAAGCACCGTCTCCCGGAGGAGTAGTAAGGAAATTGTCCTTACTGTAGTTATCATCCCAACCTATAATTGATACATAGTGGAAACCGCTGCCATTCGAAGTGTTCGATGCATATATGGCCCCCGAGGATCTGTTAAATACCTTGTTATTGTTGATACAGCAAGGATAAAGGCTTATGCATACTGCACCATATTTCATAACAGCGTTTTTTACAGCTGCAGGATCGTCATATGGAAGATATATGCAGCTTGTGCATTTAAGGATGCAATCACGAGCAGAATCTGCGGAAAGTGTTCCCTTAATACCGGAATAAGGGTAAGACTTATCAAGCGCCGGACCAAAGCCCTTCATAAGAGTGGCAATCGGACCGGGAGCGGTGTGCTCGTCGTACCATTTTTTATCTTCACAGTATTCCGGACATTCTTTGTCAATTGCGCTATTTCCTGCATTACCATAATGCGTGGTAAAATATGCAAGGTGACGTTCCGATAGATTGAATTCGCCATAGCCTTTCATTAAAGCATTGCTTTCGAGTGTGGAACATAATGCAAAGGCATAGCAAGTTCCCATTTGGCCCTGATTCTTGACGGAGGATACCAAGCCGTAAGAACGTAAATCGTATTTAGCCGGAATGCTTCCTTTTGAGTTTTCCGTTGAACGAGCTACGGAAGGAATCGGCATAAAAAGGCCTAAGATAATCGCCGTAATCAGCATGTAACATATTAGTTTTTTCTTAATCATGTCCAAAGTCTCCTTTGATTCTTAATGTTGAATCTGAGGTTATTATATCTTAAGGATAATAAAAGCGCAAATCACGAGATTTAATATACAAAATGTTTTTTAATGGTGTATAATTAATTTATGTTAACCTTTATGGAGGAAAATGATCATGGGATTGAATTTCAGAAAGAGCATTACAAAGGGCGGTGCGAGAATTAATCTCAGCAAGTCCGGCGCCGGTGCGAGTTACGGAACAAAGGGCGCAAGAATTACGAGAACTGCGAAGGGTAAGACTAAAGCAACCGTATCTATTCCGGGTACGGGATTATCTTATTCAACGGAGGTCGGTGGCGGCAAAGAGAAGTCAAAGACTTGGATAATCGTATTTATTGTTGCAGGTCTTATTATTCTTTGGGCAGTTGCAAAAAAGGCAGGACTTATAGGGTTTGATTTCTCGGATATATTGAAGTCGTTTAATCTGTAGATTAGTGAGGAATGGTTTATGAGAGAGTTATTAATTTCAAATTTGACAGTATTGATATTTGCTATAACAGCGATTGAGCTTGTATTGGGTATACTTTTATTTAAGAGTTATGCGGCAAGCAAGAAAGTTTCAACTTTATGTATGGCACTTATTGCGATAGG
>JAGAAH010000151.1 GCA_017615375.1 Lachnospiraceae bacterium
ACTTGTAGGATTCTTAATGTTTGAGTTTTGGAGCGGATTCGGAATACTCATGTAATTGTTAACGATTAATTTAATATATATTTTAGGAGGACTTTAAAATGAAATTCTTTTTGGACAGCGCTAAGCTTGATGAAATCAAATACGCATACAATACTTTCGGTATTGACGGCGTAACAACGAATCCGCGCCATATTATGGCAAGCGGAAAGCCTTTTATGACAGCAATTAAGGATATTGCCGCATGGATTAAGGAAGAAGGACTTGAAGGGGTAGATAAGTTCCCTGTATCTGTAGAGATTAATCCTCATTTTGACAACGCCGAGGACATGATTAAGATGGCAAGAGAAGTTGCAGCAATTTCTCCTAATTTTGTAATTAAGATTCCTGCAATCGAAGCAGGTATCGAAGCAGCACGTAAGCTTGAAAAAGAAGGCATAAGAACAAATGTAACACTTATATTTTCACCTTCGGGTGCAATTTTACCTGCGAAAAACGGTTCACTTTTCGTATCGCCTTTCATCGGTTGGAAAGAGTCAAACGGTGAAGATTGCAAGCAGTACATTCAGGACATTGTTACAATTTTTAAGAATTACGGATATTACGGAAAGACTGAGATTATCTGTGCCGCAATTCGTACAGCTAAGCAGATTGCCGATTGCGCAGTTGCAGGTGCGGATATTGTAACTTGTGGTCTTGCGGTATATCAGGATATGATGAAGCATGCATACACCAACCAGGGTCTTAACGTATTCTGCGACGCTTGGGATAACACAGCAAAGGAATGATTAATATGAAGATAGGATTTATAGGACTTGGCATAATGGGCGAGTCAATGGCAGAAAATATTGTAAAAAAGCATAACGATAAGGTATATGTATTTGATTTTATTAAAGAGAAGGTTGATCTTCTTGCGTCAAAGGGTGCGATTCCTTGTGAGAACTCGGTTGAACTTGCAAAGAATTCCGACGTAATTATTTCAATGGTTCCGAAGAGTGAACATTCAAGAGCCGTCTATGAAGGTATCATGGATGTTCTCGATTCTACCAAAACTTGTATTGATATGAGCACCATAGATCCGAGTGTGTCGGTTGAGATTTCCAAGATGGTTAAGGCAAAGGGCGCGCAGTTTATTGATGCACCGGTTGTAAAGTCAAAACCTGCCGCAATAGAAGGAACGCTTGGTATCTATGTCGGTGGTGACGAAACGACTTATGAGGCAATGAAACCGATTCTTTCATATATGGGTTGTAATATTATCCGTATGGGTGATAATGGCAAGGGCCTTGTTATGAAGATTTGTCATAATGCACTTGTATCTCAGATTCAGAACGGTGTTAACGAGACAATTACTCTTGCTAAGGCAAACGGTATTTCAATTCCTGAATTTACCAAGGCGGTTTCGTATGGCGGAGCTGCAAACTGGTACCTTGACGGACAGGCAGCAAAGCTTGATGCAGAAGATTATACAACTGCTTTTTCAATCGAGAATATGGCAAAAGACGTTAATATCTGCGTTAATCTAGCAAAGGAATGCAATGTTAAGATGCCGGGCGAAGAGAATGCACTTAACGTATATACCAAAGCACTTGAAAAAGGCATGGGCAAAGAGGACTTTAGAGCAACGATTAAAGTCGTTCGCGAAGCTTAATTTGGAGATAGTATGTTAAAACATTTAAATGATGTAAACGACGTTAGAATTTATTCCGTATTCGATGATGAATTCAAAACTTACGGTAATATAGTTACGGGTTATGATTTTTCGGAACTTATTTCCTATATGGAGGAAAAGACAGGTATTCCGGAAAGCGGTAACAAGTATATTCCATCAGTTTCAGACATGGAAAAAAGCTCGATATTTGACGAATTGGCTGATTTTATGTACGGGGGCATGGAAATCCAGATAGGATACTGTAATGGCCGCAATTCGACATATAATGGCTTTGAATACCATAAAGGAAGCGAGATTAATGTTGCGGTAACGGATTTCATGCTTGTTCTTGGGCATACGTGGGAAATCTCATCGGAGAATACCTATAGAGTGGAGGATGCAAAGGTATTCTACGTACCGAAGGGCACCGTAATAGAGATGTTCCAGACGACTCTTCATTTGTCGCCTTGTAAGGTAAGTGATGAAGGATTTAAGGACATTGTTGTTTTACCGCGAGGAACCAATACTCCGCTTGAAAATAAGCCGAATTGTGATAGCGGAGAGAATCGTCTTTTGTTACAGAAGAATAAGTGGGTTATATCACATCCGGAGCGAGAGCCTTTAATGAAACAGGGCGCTTTTCCGGGACTTCTGGGAGAGAACAAGGAGCTTAGATATTAATGAATAAAGAGATAGTTTACGTTCCGATAGGAGTCGGAACATATCATATGGAAACTGCGGACGACTTATATAACAGGTCCGAAGCACTTTTAAAGAGTATTGGAAGTGAGATTTTAGTTCCGGGGAAGGTGCTTTTATCTGTTAAGGAAGTATCCGAATATCTTGATGATAAGGAGCCGGGACTTGTAATCGTGCAGAATATTACATTCGCTAATGCTGCATATATAAGCGAAGTATTGCGCCGCTTTAATTGTCCGCTTATTCTTTGGACATTGAGAGAACCTGTAATCGACGGAACGAGATTAAGAAGCAATTCGCTTACGGGCGCTTATTCTGCAGCCAATACAATCGCGCAGTTGAGAGGCGCGGGCAAGTTTGAATTCGTATATGGCTCTCCGGAAGAAGAAGAAGTTAAAAATGAATTGACCGCAATTATAAGAGCCTGTGATTGTCTTGCAAAGATGAGAACGCTTAAATTATCGGCAATAGGACATACTCCGCAAGGTTTCGGATTCGGTCGGGCACTGGATGCGGAATTACTTAAAGTGTTCGGCGTAACCTTGGAAGCAATTGAAGCGAGAGAATTAATTGATATGGCGAAGAGCTTTTCCGATAAGGAATGCGAAGCCGATCTTAAAGAGGCGAAGAAGCGCGTAGTCGGTCTTGATAAAATGCCTGAAAAGAATATCAAAGATTTTGCGAGACTTTATAAAGCATATAAATTATATGTCGATGAGAACGGCATAGGTGCGCTTGCATCAAGAAGCTGGCCTGATTTCTTTACTGAATACGGTACGCCTGGATGTATGGTTCTTTCGCTTCTTAACGCACTTGGCGTTCCTGCAGCTTGCGAAGCTGACGTATATGGTGCACTTTCAATGTATGTGGGACATATATTAAGCGAAGGCTCTGTATTCTTTGGAGATCCTGTAGCATTGGACGAAAACGAAAGCACGATTACATTCTGGCATTGCGGAATGGCATCATGCGACCTTGCACGCTGCGATACAGGTGCAGAGGTAGGGGTTCATCCTAATCGTAAAATCGGACCTGTTATGGATTTTGGATGCAAGGAATCCGAAAACGCAACAATATTCAGAATTGGAAGAAAGCCTAACGGTACTTTCAGATTCATGATTGCAGAAGGAAGTATTCTCGATAAACCTAAGCAGTTTAACGGCGCATCCGTCGTTGTTAAGACGGATAAACCTTCTTTGGAAATTGTAAACGATACAATAAAAAAAGGTTTCGAACCTCATTTTGTGGTAATATATGGACGTATAGGCAGAGAACTTATGAAGCTTGCCAATATGCTTGGCGTAGAAATCGTAAGATATTAATATTGCCGGAGGTAAAAGTGTGAATAATAAGGGAATGAATTCTGCTGCGGTTAAGGCAAGCAACAGAGCTGCGGTTCTTAAAACATTGAATCGATACGGTAAGATGTCAAGAAAAGATCTTGCCGCCAGACTCGGACTTACTGCGGCAACCGTAACAATTATCTGTTACGAGTTGCATGAAGCGGGAGTTATAACAACAATAGGTGAAGCATCGGAGAAAGAAAGACGCGCGGGTAGAAAGAAGATACTTATCGATATCGATTATACCCATAAGAACGTACTTTGCGTCGGAATAGAAGCCGAGAAAACATATATCGCGCTTACTGATCTTTCGGGAAAAGCGCTTGCGAAAGAGACTGTCAATGCTGAAGCAAAGCTTGATTCGGATGCTTTTCTCAAGAAAATAGCAACCGCATGCAAGAAAATACTTCGCGATAATCCGAGCGATAAGCCGTTACTCGGTGTTGGTATAACGGTTCCGGGTAAGGTAGAAGGTACAAGAATCAAAGCTTTTTTTGAAAAAGAGCTTGAAAAAGATGTTGTTGTAGAAAATAATGTCAGAGCTTTTGCCGAAGGCGAGCTTATATATGGTAATGCCAGAGAACTCGACAATATGCTTCTCGTTAAGTGGGGACCGGGCGTTGGTTCTGCCATTATAAGTAACGGCAGAGTATATAGAGGTACCAAAGATGCTTCTGCGGAAATAGGACACACACTTGCATATAAGAATGGTAAGAAGTGCAGATGCGGTAAGACGGGGTGCCTCGAAACCGGTATTTCGACACATGCAATCAAAGATGCCGTAGAAGAATTTAAGGGATTACCGGTGGAAAAATGGAAGAGCGTGGGTGAAGATAAGCTCCTTAAACTCATGCATGACAAAATTGATGCGCTTGCCGTAGCGGTATGTAATGCATCTACCATGTTGGATCCGGGTATTGTGGTTATACATGGTTATATGTTTAATTTACCGGGTGTTACGGATGTGTTTATTAAGCTCTTTAATAAATATTCGGGTCATGATGACGGATTTGTCGTTAAGTCCGAGCTTGCGGACAGACAGAACCTGATAGGACCGTTGGCAATAGTAATGAATGGGCTTTTCCTAAAGTCATAAGCTTTCATAAACCAAAAAAGAATCCGATGGATTATTCCACCGGATTCTTTTAATTTGTATTACTTATTGCTGAATTTAACTGCGTTGTTACGATTCCAGAGCTTGTCGTATTTAAATCCTGTAACTTTTTCGCAGATTGCGATTTCTTCAGGTGTTGCAACGGATGTTTCTTCACCTTTTTTTCTTGCGATTTCCTTACGGATAACTTCGAATTCCTTCTTGGTCATCGGGAAGAGAACCGTTAAAAGAAGAGTGAGCACAATAAATGCTGCCTGTGCAAATACATAAATATAAGCAATTCCCTGTTGAGTTGCTGCTGTCTGACGTCCGCCGTTTGAAGCAATTACTTCGTTATATCCGACGATTGTAAGCATGAATCCGATAAGTGCGGAGGAAAGTCCTGCAGCTATTTTTCTTATAAATGTTGCCATACCGGAGCATATACCCGGACGGCTTATAGATGTAATGAGTTCGTCAACATCTGCCATATCGGAAAGAATAGCATAGATTGTTGTCGAAGTTCCCGCCATTGAAAGTCCGATTACAAACGAAAGTCCTAAGATTACCATGAATGGTGCACCTTCATATGAGAAGAAGAGCATTGCAATCGTTGCAACGAGTCTAAAAGGTGTGCCGATTATAATCGGGAATTTCTTGGAGGTCTTAGCCATAATAGGTGCGAATAAAAGCATACCGATAAACTGTGATATGAGAATTACACCCATGAGTTTGGTAAAGTTACCGCCGCCGTACGCATTTAATACATCATCTATATAATATACCGCAAGTCCCATGATAAAGTCCGCAGCTGCCTGACCGAAGATAAATATACCGATAAAGAGGCGGAACGAACGGCTCTTGAATACAGTGAATGACTGAGTGAATGTCTCTGATACGGTTGTCTTCGGAATCTCTTTTTTCTTTTCCCATGTAGCAAAGAAAGTTATAAGAATGGTAAAGAAGAAGATAAACGAGAAAATGAATGCAACCTTAAGATATTCGTCTGTGCCGGTATTATCCTTAATCATTATTGTAGGAATAAGACCTGCAATAATTGCACCGAATGCCGAGAAAGCCATACGTACACTTGAAAACTTTGCACGAACGGTATAATCGTCAACCATATCAGGAAGCAATCCGTTGTAAGGTACCATAACGATTGTAAATCCTGTGGAGAAGAGGATGTACATCATCATATAGAATACAAACTGAGCAATTGTGCTTTTGGTTGCAAAAGGTATCCACATGAGTGCAAATGTTACTGCGGATATAACGCTTCCGACAAGTATCCAGAAACGCTTAGGTCCGAATTTTGATGTTGTGCGGTCTGCAATATTGCCCATCAAAGGGTCGGTTACCGCATCCCAGATTTTACCGATAAGTGGAATGAGGCCTGCAAGAGCCGGAGACATTCCCAAAGCTTTGGTTAAGAATACCGTATAGAAAGTACCTATTACCACAAAAGCGCCGCCACCGTAGATATCGGCAAAGCCGTATCCGAGGCGCTTTTTCATTCCGTAATTTTCATTGGAACCATTCATTAATTATCCCTCCAACTTTTATTTTATTTCCGCGAGTTTAAGTAACTCGTCAAGGTGCTTTGAAACTTTTCTTATAAATACCGGCGGATATCCGATTGGAGCATCGATATTGTATGTGCCGCCTGCATATTCTTTGCCCGTGAAAAGCTCTATCCAGTTATCATTTGGAAGATATACTGTTCTTTGAAGAGCTTTTTCTCTAATAACCGGGGCAACGAGTATATCTCTTCCGAGAAGATATTCCGTCTTTTCCGTATAGGCATTATTCTCATCGTAATGATAGAAAAGAGGACGTATAACAGGAAGCGATTCGGCTTCGTTTAAAGATACGCATTCCATAAGATATGGCTTTAACATGGCATGCATCTTACTGCATCTTGCAAGATGATCGATAAGCTCTTCATTATCATAGACTTGCACGTTTCTTGAAGGCTGGTTACCTTCGTGTGAGCGGAAGAGAGGAGAGAATATATTCATCTCTTCCCACCGCATAAGAAGTTCTTTGGAACGCGTCATATGCATTACTGTTGTGTAACCACCTACATCCGAATGAGTAAGACCGAAACCGCTCATGGCAAGCGACAATGTTGCAGGTATAACAGAAGGTAAGCCATCGTCCATAGACCAGTCTACGTGCTGATCGCCTGTCCACATCATATCGGATGCGGAAACGGTTCCTGTGTGTCCTGCTCTGGTAAAGAAAAAGATTTCATTTTCCATACCGCATTCTTCAATTGCTTCTTTGTTAAGCTTGGCCCATATTGCAGGCCAGCGATTATGAATTGTTTCAGGGTCTTCGCCGCTGTATAGGACGCTGTCCATAGGAAGATATTCTCCAAAATCGGCCATCCAGCCGGATAACCCAAGTTTTATCATATTTTCCTTGATTATGTTCTTGTACCATTCGTAAGCGTCCGGATTGGTAAGGTCAATCATTGCGGCAGGAAAGGTTGTTATCGTTACGAGATAATCCTTATCTTCTTTATTCTTGACGCAGTACCCTTTTTTGGTAGCTTCTTGGTATAATTCTTTTTCGAG
>JAGAAH010000152.1 GCA_017615375.1 Lachnospiraceae bacterium
GCAGTTACGACGGGGGCGCTTTCCGATAAATTCTGCAGTATATGGAATAGATTAAACAAAGATAATGCTTTACATGAGGCTTCCTGGGAAAGCCGGGCGGTTGACGGACCTCATGAAGCAAATCTTTTGAGACTTGATTGTACAAAGCTTAAAAGAACTTTTAACTGGAAACCGGTATGGACAATAGACGACACTATGGAAAAGACAGTTTCCTGGTATATGGAATACGTAAGAGGTGGCAATGTGTTATCTGTTATGGAGAAGCAGATAGCGGAGTTTCTTAAATAAACGGGGATAATAAAATGGGAGTGTGTAATCTTTGTCCGAGACAGTGTAATGCAGATAGAAGTAATGGTGTCGGATATTGCGGTGTAGGAGATACATTTAAGATTGGAAGAATAATGAAGCACATGTGGGAGGAGCCGTGTATTTCGGGTGACAACGGTTCCGGTGCAATCTTCTTTTCGGGCTGCAATATGGGATGCATATATTGCCAGAACGATAAGCTTTCAAAAGGACTTGTCGGAAAAGAGTATTCGGAAGAAGAGCTTATAGAAGAAATGCTTAAGCTTCAGGAGATGGGATGCAATAACATCAATCTTGTGACGCCTTCGCATTATGCAGATAAGCTTGTATCGGTTCTTACCAAAGCGAAGGAACGCGGACTTACAATTCCGATAGTATATAATACGTCTGCATACGATGCGGTAGAGACATTGCGTAAGCTTGAAGGATTGATAGATATATATCTCCCGGATCTTAAGTATCTTGATGCGGAAGGGGCAAAGAAGTATTCCAACGCGATTAATTATCCGGGAATTGCGCGACTTGCAATAGACGAAATGGTGCGCCAGGTCGGCCCTTTTACCTTTGATAACAGAGGAATAATGAAGAAAGGCGTACTTGTACGTCATTTAATCTTGCCCGAGCGTATAGAAGAAAGTAAGAAAGTTATTGAATACCTTTACAACAGATACGGTGACAGCGTGTACATAAGCATAATGAATCAGTATACGCCGTGCGGTATAGCGAAAAATGACGAGATTCTTAAAAGACCGCTTACCGAAGATGAATACGACGAAGTCGTGGATTATGCGGTTTTTATCGGCGTAGAGAACGGATTTATACAGGAAGGCGAGACAAGCGACGAGTCGTTTATTCCTGAATTTACATCCGAATAACATATACATTGCAAGAAATTTTTTCTTAAATTTACGAAAATAATATGACTTAATATAGGGTTTTACTTGAAAAAAGCTCTAATCCGTAATAAAATATAAGGACAAGTTTAAGATAGGATGGCGGATTATGAATCAGATGGTAGGGTACCTTATAAGGTCCAACAGAGTTAAGAAGAAAATGTCACAGGAGAAGCTTTGCAAGGGAATCTGCGCAATATCTTATTTAAGTAAGATAGAAGCGGGAATAGCAGAGCCTAACGAAACTATAATCGAGAAGCTTTTCAATAATCTTGGCATAACATATGTTAACGATCAGGAACTGATTAATGAATATAAGGATTTGTTCGCAAGATATTTCGATGCATATTTCCATCAGGAGAAAAGTGCAGAGATAGAGGAGCGAATCTATAAGAATAAGGACAGAATCCAGGCCTCGCCGCTTGCTATAGAATACCAGCTTTTCTGTGTATATCAGGCATCGGATGAAAAAGCGGTTGCAGCCAAGCTTCTTAAAGGCATGGATGGATTTAAGGACTACTTTAATGACGAGACAAGTTTCCTTTACTATATGGCGAAAGGAAGACTTGCAGATTCATACGATCAGAGAGTAAGAGCATATATAAGAGCAAGACAGATTAAAGATTCTTCGCTTTGTTACGAAGCTCTTATGTATGAAGCATATAACAGGGGCGAGTACTTAGAAGCATTAAGATACTGCACCGCAGGATATGCAAGAGCAATGGAAGAAGGATTCTTGCTTGTAGCCCGCCAGTTAAGTTTCCTTGAGGGTATGTGTTACGGTAAGCTTGGTGATCTTGAAGCCATGCTTATGGCGTATAACAGAACCAGAGAGCTTTTCAGAGGCGACGACAAGATAAGTGCCAATATAGATTACAATATTGCCATGGCATACATGGCCAAAGCGCATTACGATGATGCAATTCCTTATCTTCTTTCAGCGCTTAAGAAAGAACAGGAAGAGCTGGCGCTTTTCTTCATCAATCATAGACTTGCAATGGCATATAAAGCTATGGATGAAGAGAAAATCGGCGAAGTGTATTTAAGCATGGCCGAGACATTTGCCAAGAAACTCGGAAGCGTATATGGAGAGATGGTTAAGCTTGCAAAGCTCTACTATAAGGATAAGGGCGAAGGAAGCGACGAGTACGGAACCATATTGCTTAAGTTATACGATATGGAAGACGAGATGGGACAGGATTTCGTGGCATTTTACAGACCATACGTAATAGATTACTTAAAGAGTAAGAGAAAATATAAGGAAGCAATGCGTCTTATAGAAGAGATGTAATTAGAAATGAAGCGAAAGGAGAGATTTATATGCCAATTAGCTCAATTTCGGGATACAATTCAATTCAGGAGTACACAGAGAATTATCTTAA
>JAGAAH010000020.1 GCA_017615375.1 Lachnospiraceae bacterium
CAGCTTCGTATATGCGCTTTGAAGGACTATCCGATATTATGTCGTAACTATCCGCTATCATCATCCGCACATCATTATCCGGTATGCTTCCATCGAGAATAATCGTGTTCCAATGCTCTTTATTCTGATGGTATCCCGGAATCACCGATTTATATACATCCCGCCAAAATAGCGCTTTTTCAGGATCTACCTTCACATTAATATTGATATATCCGCCTTTTTCATATATAAGCATAAATGTCTTCTTATTATGCTTATATCTTATCAAATCCCAGTTGTCGTCATGAAAGGGCGCATCTTTATATGTGTCATCAAAAGTAAGCCCATATCCTACAGCATCTTCACGCGTTCCAATACACTTTTCATCTTTTCTTTCGAGAAGATTATAAATACCATCCTCAGATAGAACCCCGCGTTTCAGATTCTTTGGAAGCTTTCCTGCCTCATCGGCCTTAAAATCTTCCTTCCAGTCTTTACTTGTATAATACTCTTCCAAACTTTTGAACCCTTCATTCAGCTCTACGGATTCCATATAATTCAGATTCTTCAATTTTAAAAGTTCGATAACTCTATCATATATAGCTTCCATATTTTGAATACGTTCAAACATAACTATTCCCTTTACGTATCTAACCTTATTATATCCGCCAGCGCCTTATTCCTGTACACAATGTCTTCCCGCGCCGTAAAGCCCTGCTTTTCCCAGAATGCGTTACCGCCTTCATTTGTGGCAAATACGAGCATTGCTGCTTTATTAATGCCCTCTTTTTTCAGTGCTTCCATAGCTTTATTAACAAGATTTTCTGCTATTCCTTTTCTCCTATAATCAGGACTTACCGCAGTGTGATATATATATCCCCTTCTCCCGTCATTTCCCGCTATAATTACTCCAACTATTTCTTTACCGTCTTCGGCAACAAAACATGTATTGGGATTACGCTTAAGAAATGCCTCAATTCCTTCCCTGGAATCATCCAGATTATTAAGTCCCATTCCCTTACACGATAACCATAAGGCATATACCTTATCGTAATCACCGATTTCCATCACTCTAATATTCATTATTCTATCCCCTTGCCGCAAACGGACATCTATTACCTATGCACTGATTATTCTTGGCAGAATGACCGCATATAACGTTTCTCTTTTCCATCTTTATCCCAAAGTTTTCTTCTACAAAATCAATTGCGGAAAGTATCGAAAGATAAGAATCTCTCTTGCAGCATCTTGGGCCTCCGATATCTGCTATCGCATTAAGCGATTTCGCAGTCATCTTATGAGATAATGAGAACGGCTCGTTTGTAAGTGGTGTAGAACCCGATATTATAGATACAAACATTCCGGAACTTATTCCCGCACCGCAAGCACCCCAGAAGCCACAAGCTCCGCCCGGAACGCTTTTACCGCGATTCATCATCTCATTAAGCGCTTTACTTAAGTCAATATCGCCTCCTGCGTTCTTGTATGCGGTTAAAAGCGCGGAGCCCACCATTACATGATGCTCCGGACCATGCATATGACAAAACGGCATAGCCATCATCTTTTCAATTATCTCAATCGGATCTTTTGACGTCTCATTAAGACACAAGCCTATTATCATATCAAGCCCGGCCGTATGACAGTCGTTGCATACATAATGTCCATTGACACATCTTGTTTTGCTTAATTCTTTCTTATGACAGATTTCGCACTCCAACATCTCATCTTTTTCAAGATATATGAGCTTTTCCCCACATATAAGGCATTCGTCTTTCATCTCATTAACCTCTTTCGAATAATGTTTTCTTCAAATGATTCTATCATAAAACAAAGATTTATACAAAAAACGCTCTTATATGGTATACTCTTTTTATACATTACAAAGGGGAGTTAAATTATGAAAACGAAAAAACTATTATGTCTGTTATTAATTCTTACACTTTTACTGGTCGGTTGCGGAAAAGCTAATACTTCAAGCACGGACAGTTCCACTTCTCAAACCGAAGATTCCGAAAACAATACATCTGATGATACCGATGAGTCTTCCGATGATACATCGGAGCCGGAACCGGAGGCCGAAAGCTATACTTTCGAGGCGCATCTTCACACTGCCTTTCTTTCCGAATTCATTGGCGACGACAGATTACAATCCATGTATAACCTTATTGATGCAATTCGCGAAGGCAAGGATACCTTCGAATGCTTAGATGAAGAAACATATAAAATCTGTACGAGCGAAGTTGTTTTGTCAGATTTCTACCCACCTGCCTGTGTGTATGTAACCGGTGAAAGTAATGATGGAACAACGCCTTATGAAAACGGTATCGGAAGAATATACTATACAATCCCTAAAGAAGAATTCATGGAAAAATGCGCCGCTTTTGAAAACGAGGTCAATCGTATTCTGTCGGAAACCGTGAAAGTAAACTACACAGACTTTGAAAAATGTCTTGCCTTATATGAATTTGTAACTGTTAATTTTGAATATAACTATGGGGAATGGCCGGGATATGAACCACAGGGTGCTACATTCCACTGCACGCTCTATAAAACCGGAATATGCTGCGAAATCGCAAGCGTATATACTTATCTTCTACAGACCTGTGGTGTTGATGCCATTGATATAAGTGGTTCAGATCACGAATGGACTTATGTCAGAATTGACAACGAAGGATATCATATCGATCCGACATGGGGACTTCATTATGAAGATATGGATTTAAGCCTTATGTATTTCATGGAAACCGATGAAAAACGATATGAAGATGGCCTTGATACTTCAAACCTGCGCTTTGGCTCCGTATATTACTATACCGGCGGTACAGATGCAGACATGAGTAAATACACTGCAACAAGTAAAAAGTACTCTACACTTTGGAATTATAGTTATGTAAGTATTGACCGCAAGAAAAAAATACTTTATTACAAGGATTTCTTCGATGAAAAAATTATGGAGTTTGAGTATTAATTACTCAAACTCCATTTTAATTAAATAATACTCTCTGCTTTCTTTGCAAGGTCGTTAATTATCTCTC
>JAGAAH010000153.1 GCA_017615375.1 Lachnospiraceae bacterium
AGATCCTCTACGAAGATTACGGAAGAGATATAATTATAGATCCGGGAATGGCTGAAGAGACTATTGTACTTGGTGCGGATGAGTACTTTGTACTTGGAGACAACAGAAATTACAGTAAAGACAGCCGTGATCCGGGTGTAGGTATAATCACACTTGAAAGAATTGAAGGAAGAGCTATATTCAGAGTATTTCCTTTCAAGAAATTCGGCAAAATCAAAAACGGTAACCTTAATATAGACGAGGAATAATATGGCAACGACAAAGGCAGCGGAAAAAGCGCGTCTCCGTGAGGAGAAGCTTAAGGCCGCATATGAGAAGGAAGAACTTAGAATTAATGAAATCCGCAAATATGAGGAAATGTATGCGGATTATAATCTTATATGCGGAATAGACGAGGTGGGACGCGGACCTTTGGCGGGCCCTGTTATGGCAGGCGCGGTTATATTGCCTAAGGGATGCAGAATTCATGATATTAATGATTCTAAGAAACTTACCGAGAAAAAGCGCGAGATGCTGTACGACATAATTATGGCAGAAGCTGTTGCGGTAGGTATTGGAATTGTCGGACCTGAGCGAATAGATGAAATTAATATCCTGCAGGCAACATATGAAGCTATGCGCGAAGCAATTAAGAATCTTAACGTAATACCCGATATATTATTAAATGATGCCGTTACGATACCGGGAGTGGATATAAAACAGGTACCGATAATTAAAGGCGATGCAAAGTCAATAACAATAGGCGCGGCATCAATTATGGCAAAGGTAACAAGAGACAGATACATGGTTGAGATTTCATCCAAGTATCCGGAATATGGATTTGACAGTAACAAAGGGTATGGTTCTGCCGCACATATTGCAGCAATTAAGGAATTCGGCCCGACACCTTTGCATAGAAGAACATTTATCAAGAATTTCATAGAAGTTTAAGGTAGATTTAATAGAGGTGAGCGCATGCAGATTAACGACATTCTTTCTAAGATGAATATCAACATTTCGACTAATAATACTGCTCAAATGCAGAATGTCGAAGGTGTTAAGAATGTTGCTGCAGAGCCACAGGTTCAGGAAAGCAATCTATATAATCTTGTCGAGGGTGAAGTGTTCTCCGGAACCGTATCCGAAGGCGAGAATCAAAAAGTTCTGGTAACGCTTTCTAATGGCGATACCTTCACGGCACGTCCGGAATCAGGCGTGGAATTACTCAAAGATCAAACTGCATATTTTCTGGTGACATCTAACGATAAGGGTAAGATGTCTCTTAAACTGTTGACTCAAAACGAGAATGCTTCTCCTACAATTCTTAAGGCGTTGGGAACTGCGGGATTTGAAGTGACTGACCGTGCTATAGATATGGTTAAGAGTATGATGGATAAGAATCTTCCGTTAGATCCGGATACTGTCGGAAGCATGGTAAGAAATGCGGTATTCTTTGAGGGCGAATCTACCGATACACTTGCAACATTAAAGAAACTCGGCATATCGATTAATGATATGAATATAGAGCAGCTTAAGGCATATGATAACGGAGAAGGCAAGCTTGAGACTCCGCTTGGAAGTATTACCAAGGAGTTGCCTGAAGTAATTGCAAAGTCGGATGATGCAAGTGTTGCAATACGTGTAGCAACGGCACTTACTGAAGAAGTAAAAGGCAGCGGGAGTGCTGTAAAAGAGACAAACGCAGAACAATTAAAACAGGATATAACTAATATTGAAAATGACACAACAAAGTCTGCCAAAGCAAAGCAGAGCGAGATAAAAGAGGCTCTGAAACTTAATCCGAACGAGTATATGGATAAGCCGACAGCCAAAGACAGTACCCCTAAAGTTAATATAGAGAAGCTTATACAGGTTGTCGATAGAGAAGTCGGCGAACTTGTTAAGCAGGAACTTGCGAATGCTGTTAAGGGTGAAGTGACTGCAGAAGCTGCGAAAACCGGTGAAGCGGTCGCAGAACTTGTGAAGACTGATGAGATGGCTGCGGAAGTTGTGAAGGCCGGATTGGAAACTGCAGAAGCGGTAGAGAGTGATGAAGTGGCAAAGAATACTGAGACTGCGAAGAATGCTGGGGTTGTAAAGGGCTTCGGCAATTTATTAAATCAAGAATTAACCAAAGCGGATACGCCTGTTAACGATAAGGTATTCACCAAACTTCTTAATGAACTCTTATCGACTTTAAAGGAGAATGCCGTTCCCGAAGAGGCGGTAAAGGAGCTTTTTAAGAGTACTCCCGTGAAAGAGCTTTTATCCAAAACCATGCAGGAACAGTGGTTTATGGATCCGAATAAGGTTGAAGACAAGGAAGAAATCGATAAATTTTATAATAAGATGAACAGGCAGCTTACGAGAATTCAGGAAGCGATTAACGGAAATAAGAATGTGCCTGCGGAACTTGCAAAAAATGTAGCGGATATTAAGAATAATCTTTCGTTTATAAATGAGGCCAATCATCTCTATCAGTACGTACAGATACCGATTAAGATGGCGTCCGAGCATGCTACGGGAGATCTTTATGTATATACCAACAAGAAGAACTTACGTGACCCGAAGCAGGAGATAACCGCGCATCTTCATCTTGAGATGGAACATCTCGGTACTACGGATGTAGATATTTTGCTTCGTCAGAAGAAGCTTTCTACACATTTCGTGTTGGCGGATGAGGATTCTTTGAATCTTGTACTTGAGCATATAGACATTTTAACCCAAAGGTTAAGCGACAAGGGCTTTGATGTTAATATTGATGCGAGCAAGATGCAGGATGAGAAAGATGCCGGTAATGATTTTCTCTCTAAGCTTATGGGAATGCCGCTTCCTAAGATTAATTATTCCAAGCAATCGTTTGATGTGAAAGTGTGATTATATGAGTGAGACTGAAGTTAAAAAGAGAAAAACGGCGGTTGCGCTTTCATATGAGAAGGGCGATTCTGCGCCGAAAATCGTAGCATCCGGTACCGGCGCGGTTGCAGAGAAGATAATCGAGACGGCAAAAGAGGCGGATGTTCCGTTATATGAGGATTCACCGCTTGCCGAGACTTTATCCAAGCTTGAGATAGGTGAAGCGATTCCGCCGGAATTATACGATGCCGTAGCCGAAATCCTTGTATACGTATCCGATATGGATAAACTTAAAGCAAAACTTAGTTAGGAGAATGAATGAATAAAAGAATAGTTGGCGCCGGAAAAGAGCTGCTTGCGCTGAAACTCCTTGAATATAACGGGTACAGTATCGTTGTAAAGAATTTCAGGTGTCGTCTCGGCGAAGTGGATATCATAGCAAAGAAAGACGGTTATCTCGTCTTCGTCGAAGTTAAGTATAGAAAGACAATAAAAAACGGCTTCCCGATGGAAGCCGTAGATTATAAAAAGCAAAATATTATTTCTTTGGTTTCTGATTATTATCGAATCCGATATAATCTCCCCGATAATGCTAAAATAAGATATGACGTGGTTGCAATTCTCGACAATACTTATAAAATTGTCGAGAACGCTTTTGAACACATTTAAATCCTTATTAGTTATCGTTCTCCTCGTCCTCAGACTTGGTGTATACGGTTCTCTTTCTTGCCATTTCATCGCTGGCAAGATATTCGTCATATGTTGTAATCTTGTCGACGAAGCTACCGTCCGGCAAGAATTCGATGATTCTGTTAGCTGTGGTCTCTACAACCTGGTGGTCACGGGATGCGAATAAA
>JAGAAH010000154.1 GCA_017615375.1 Lachnospiraceae bacterium
GAAATAAAGCTCATATACATATCCCTGAAGTATATGTATCCATTGAGGTACTTCCCAGGCAGGAGTCTCTCCGCCATTAATAAGATAATAGAAATAGGTAATAATCGTAACAGCCAAACTGCTGAATACAAGCCAACTATGTATCTTGCCGGTGAGCTCTTTTTTCTTAAGGTCATGGAAGAAACCTTCTATATAAAGCGCTGTATAATAAGTAAGGAAAATATTTGCCTGGAAAACAAGCAAAAACAGCGCCAACGTAATCGCCGGCGCAACAGGAACTATCATTGAACGCGTAAATATATCATCAAGAATACTTATAACGTTACCAACTATTACGATAACGACCAAAGTTCTGAATTTAAGATTCTTATGTACCTGACCTGTTCCCAATGCACAGATAAGCGCATCCAGAACAATGCTGAATATAACTCCGCCGATACTGAAAGATACATGAAATATTGCCTGTTCTACACTCACTTATAATTCTCCTCATAACAATAGTAGAATCTACTATACGATACAATTTTGAGAAAAGAGTGTTTTAACGGCACTTTATAACAATTCTTTCAACATTTTCAGCACATCTTTAAGCTCTTTATCATTAACGATAACCGTATCCGAGTACTCTTCATACAAGTTCTTGCGCTGTTCATAGAGCTTATCAACGCTCATTTTCTGTGAAAGCGGTCTCCCTTTCGTAGCAAGATTTTCAAGCGGTCTTATCACATATACAACCAGTGAATTATGCTTTAAAGCATTCTTATTACCCGGTACCGTAACCGCACCACCGCCCGTAACTATTACCGAATTATTTCTAAGAGAGACTTCTTTTATAATTCTGCTTTCAATCTTGCGAAAAGTTTCTTCACCATCAGTCTCAATAATCTGCTGCGGAGATCTGTTCTCACTTGCACGTATCATTTTGTCGGTATCATAAAATTTGACCTTTGAAATCTTTGCAAACCATTTTCCGACGGTTGTCTTGCCGGAGCCGGGCATGCCGATAAGGACAATATTTCGTTTTTCTTTATATATCTTTTTGTACACATTATTAAGTCTTGAAGTTGTTATCTTCTTTTTATGATATAACTCATCCGCGCGTTTTGCCTGTGCAACAAGCATATATAAACCGCCTATTGTAGGAATACCCATGTCTTCGGCCTGAAGCATAAGTTCGGTACGTAAAGGGTTATATATAAGATCTCCGACACCTTTAAGATTATCAAAGTGCGAAAGATCAAGTATCCTTTCATCAACATTCGGACTCATGCCGACAGGTGTAGCATTAATTATATAATCCGCATCGAAGTGTTTTGATATATTCATATAATTATTCTCGCCCGAACGTGATATTATAATCACTTCAGCCGCTTCACGCTTATTTAAAACATAACAAACGGCCCTCGAAGCACCGCCGCTTCCAAGGACCAGAACCTTCTTGCCCGTAACTTCAAACCCTGCTTTATCAAGCATCGCCTCAAAGCCATAGACATCCGTATTATATCCTGTTAATCTTCCGTTTTTGTCTCTTACTATCGTATTAACGCTTCCGACTTCACGCGCTTCATCCGATATATAATCGAGATATTTCATAACATCGATTTTATAGGGCATAGTAACATTAAGTCCGGAGAATTCGCCGGACTTAATAAAACTCTCCAGATTTTCAGGAGCAATCTCATAATAATTATAATCTTTCACGCCGAACATGGCATGAATCTCTTTCGAGAAACTGGACTTTAATGTCCTACCCAATAAACCGTACAAGTATTAATTACCTTCCTTCTCGGTTATCATATCCTCTTGCAATCTCTTGGATGTATCAAGAATAGCATCAAATACGGGAATAATATATTTGGCATTGTCGCCGGCTTTAACACCCAAGGCCTTAATTATCTCTTCTTCCCGTTCCTTATTATATACGGGAAGCTTATGCTTAATCTTATATTCTGCAACATCTGCGGAAAGCTCAAGCCTTTTATTTAAGATTTCCAGGATATCATCATTAAGCTTATCAATCTCTTTTCTAATCTCTTCTATTTCCATACGTCACCTATTCTTCTATAGTTACATTACCGCCGATAGACTTAAGTACGTCAAAGAACTCAGGATATGATTTGTTAACTGCCTCCGCATCAAGAATCGTTACCGGATGCGATGCTACAATTCCGGCAATCGCTGCCGCCATAACAATTCTATGATCTTTAAATGAATTAACGGTACCGCCTAAAATTCCGGACCCTGTTATAACGATTCCTTCTTCGGATTCTTCCGCTACACCACCGAGAGCATTAATCATCTCTACTGTCGAAGTAAGGCGATCGCTCTCTTTATATCTTAATCTCTTTCCTCCCACAAAAGTGGTAGCACCATCTACAAACGCAGCCGCTATTGCAAGCGGCGGCAAAAGATCAGGGTTATTCTTTACATCAATAATTCTATGCGGCATTCTCGGATTGGTAATCTGATGAAGCAATTTGATAACCTCCGAATCAGCCTGAAGAAAATCAGGAGATAGGTTTAATACCTTAATTGCATGCTCTGCGGTTAATTCATTAAGCACAATAAAATTTGCCGCATTTGACCAGTCTCCGTTAACGGTAATCTCACCCGGAGATTGATATATCATACCACCCTCTATGGCATAGCCTATATGTGTATCATATATAACCTGGGTATCGATCTCATACCTGAATAAAACCTGTCTCGTCATCTCTACGTAGTTCGTAGACTGGAGATCGGTTGTTATTTTAATAATTGAATCATCATTTAATAACGGCAAAGCCATCAGTAAACCTGAGACATACTGGGAGCTCACATTTCCCGGGAGCTTATATTCTCCTCCGGTAAGTTTTCCCTTCATTCTGAAAAGAGTTACCTCTTCTTCGAATCCTTCCGCTTCTCCAAGATTGTCTTCATTTAACAAATCTTCTTTAACGAATTCCAAAGAAAATTCTTTTCCGTGTAATTGTAAAGCTTCCTTTAAGTCTGCAAGCGGACGTAATGGTAATCTTCCTTTCGCATAGAAAATTGCATCCTCGGTAAGAGCTGCTACTATAGGGAGGAGTAATCTTAATGTGGTTCCGGATTCATTACATCTTATCTGTACAGTACGTCCCGATAATGCATTCTTATCAATTGGATGTACAACGATGCCGTTTTCATTCATATCTACTTTTGCGCCCAAAGCTTTAATTGCCTCGATAGTAGTCTGAACATCTTCGGATATGGTAAGATTGCTTATATAGCATGACTTATCCGAAAGAGCTGACGCCATTAAGTATCTGTGTGCGTATGACTTTGAC
>JAGAAH010000155.1 GCA_017615375.1 Lachnospiraceae bacterium
AAATGCCACTATTAAAGTATTCTTAAACGCCTGCATCAAAAGCGTATTGGACCACATCGATATATACCAGTCGAATGTAAAGCCTTCGAATACAACATTCATCTTAGATGTATTAAATGAAAAAGCTATAACAACCGCAATCGGCATATAAAGAAAAATGTATACAAGGCACGCATATACAACCGACCACGGATTAGCCTTGATTCCATGAGCTTTTTTAAGGAAGGATTTTTCTGTTTCTTTCATAATGTCCCTCCTTATACCATGTCATCAAGCGAACCGACTTTGCCGTATAATCTCATAAGTACAAGCGTTATGACAATTAGAATTATAGATAACGCAGCACCGAGCGGCCAGTTTCGTGCCGACATAAACTGATTCTTGATTAAGTTACCAATGTACATAGTCTTTGCTCCGCCCATCATATCGGCTATGTAGAATAGTCCGAGTGACGGAATAAAGGTCTGTATGGAACCCGCAAATACTCCCGGCATTGTAAGTGGCAATATTACTCTCGTAAACACATGACGCTTATTGCAGTAGAGGTCTTTTGCGGCTTCTATAAGTGACGGGTCGAGCTTTTCTATCGAGGTATATATCGGTAATACCGTAAACGGCAAAAGGTCATAGACCATTCCGAGTAAAACCGCCCCATCCGTATATAGCATTTCAATCGGAATTTTAATCACACCAAGCGATATAAGCAGGTGATTAACGATTCCCGACGAACGAAGAAGTGTGTTCCATCCGTAGATTCTTATCATTGAATTAATCCAGAAAGGAAGCATCAACATAAGAACTAAGAAAGGCTTAATCTTCTCTGAAGAATTCGCGATTATATATGCAAAAGGATAGCCGATAAGAAGGCATATTACCGTAGTTTCAATCGAAAGTAAAAATGAGCTTCCGAATACTTTAAGGTAATCTGTCGATAATAACGACTTATATGCTTCAATCGACGGTATCATTTCAACTCCGCCGTAGCCGTTCCTTCTAAGAACCGATATACCTACAACAAGTAAGAGCGGCAGCACGAGAAAAAGCACAAGCCACATAACACTTGGCCCTATCATGACAAGCGGAGGAAGTGAATTCTTAATCTTCGCCTTCATCTACGCCCTCCATTTCTCTGTAGAGTTTCTCGGTCGTCTGCTCGATTACGTTGTAGATCTGGTCTTCAACGGTATGTACGATTATCGCATCCTTCGGACGCCAATGTACGTAGACACGCTTACCAACTTCCATATGGTCATCATTCGGATGTGATGATACTTTAAGTATCTGACCTGTAAGAAGCTCTACTTCCGTCTTAACGACGGAACCCGCAAATATATGCTCTATTACTTTACCCCTAATTGAGAAGTGCTCTACCGGAGCCTCCGATAATTTAACATTCTCAGGACGCACGCAGATATAGATCATTTCTTCCACGCCGAATCCCTTGGCGTGAAGAGCTGCCTTACCTGCTTCGAGATCGATATGTAACAAATCTCCGTCAACGGAACGTACATAACTCTCCAATATATTAGATTCACCTACGAAACTCGCAACAAACTTAGTCTTCGGATGATTATATACCTCATCCGGAGTACCTATCTGCTCCATTACACCTTCATGCATAACCGCAATTCTGTCACTCATTGTAAGTGCTTCTTCCTGGTCATGCGTTACATATACGAATGTAATTCCAAGCTTCTGCTGTAAATGCTTTAATTCAAGCTGCATCTGCTTTCTAAGCTTAAGGTCCAATGCACCTAAAGGCTCATCAAGTAAAAGCACTCTCGGCTTATTAATTAAAGCTCTCGCTATGGCTACACGCTGTTTCTGTCCACCCGACATCTGAGCCGGCTTTCTCTTCTCGAGACCTTCAAGCTGTACAAGCTTAATCATCTCGCTGACTCTCTCTTTAATCTCGGCCTTCGGAACTTTTTTCTCGACAAGGCCGAATGCGATATTGTCTTCCACATTCATATGCGGGAAAAGCGCATAATTCTGGAATACGGTATTAACGTTACGCTCATTTGGTTTTAATCCCGATACGTCAACGCCTTCAAGCATAATCTGACCGCTTGTTGCTTCAGAAAAGCCTGCAATCATACGAAGAGTTGTCGTCTTACCGCATCCCGACGGTCCCAAGAGTGTGAGAAATTCGCCCTCTTTAATATCAAGAGACAGCTTTTTTACAACTTTAACGCCATCAAACTCTTTCTCAACTTCGTTGAGTCTGACGATTACGTTCTCACTATTCAATTATTTATCCTCCAAAATAGAACCGACAATTAAAGAATCTTGTCTCCACGCTCACCTGTACGAATTCTGATTCCCTCGTCCACGGTAGATACGAAAATCTTTCCGTCGCCGACGGATCCCGATGAAAGTTCCTGCTGTAATTCATACACGATATCATCAAGGTCTTCGTCCCATACAACTGTCATGACATGAATACGCGGAAGTAAGTTAATCTCAACGTTTAACTCAGAAAATTCGCTTGAATCCGACTTCTGGTTACCACATCCCATAACGGTTGTAACTGTCATACCAGAATAATCATTCTTGGCAAGTACCTGTTTAACGGTTTCAAGGTTCTCCGTTCTTGTAATGACTTCGATTTTCTTCATACGTGCCTCCTAGTTCTTCATCTTAGAGAATACGTTATCATAATATGTAGCAGCATCGCCTACATCGCCGATTACATGCGCTTTTGCAAATATAGACGAGCTTATATTCTTTAATGGGTTATTGTAATAATCATCACCCATAAGATCCATTGTACCCTTATTTAAGCATACGCAAGGATACTCATCATAACACATCTTGTAAATCTCCGGTCTGTGAATAAAGTTAATAAACTGATATACAAGATCATCCTTTTCTGTCTTTGCTGACATAACAAAGCTGTCATATGACATCTCATTTCCTTCCGGAACATCAACAAGTACGATGTCACTGTTTATTGCTGCTGCCTTAACAGCATCCATGTTATATACAAGTCCTACCGCAACTTCATTGGTTGCAAGCGCCGAGAAAGGCGTATCCGAATCATAAAGCTTAACATTCTTTGATAACTCAATAAGCCAGTCTGAAGCCTGTTCGATTACTGCTTCATCGGTAGAATCCGGATCAAGGTTAAGAGCTTTTAACGCAACGTCAACAAGCTCACGGCAATCATCCGGTACAACTATATTATTGGTAAGTGCAGGATTCAACAAATCATTGAGGTTGTTGATCTCTACTCCGAGTTCTGCACATTTTGCCTGATTCATTACTATTAAAGTGATGGTTGCCATATAAGGAACCGTATACTTGTTACCCTTATCAAAACCGAGGTTAAGATTATCTTCGCTGATATTTGCCATGTTCTCGATCTTTGATGTATCAATCTCTTTAATAAGTCCCTGTGCTATCATAGCCGGGATTACATAATTACTTGCAACAAAAATGTCATATTCACCGGTGCCGCCTGCAACTAACTTGGCAAGCATCTCTTCATTACTCGAAAAAGTAGATTCAACTACGTGAATACCGGTCTCCTGTTCAAACATCTCATATACTTCCTGTGGGATGTATTCGGACCAGTTATAGATATACAAGGTATTCTCCTTGCTAGCGGCAGAGTTTCCGCAACCTGCCATGAGGCCAACCCCCATGAATGTGACAATTAAGACAGCCACCAACTTTACATACAATTTTCTCATTTTTTTGTTTCCTTCCTGCTAACTAAAATTTCTTATTTATATGCGGACACATATTTTTCCGCATACTGCAACGACAAGTGTAGCATTTTTTCGTGAAAGGTGCAATAATAAGTTTGCAAGATATTCCGCAAATTTTGACTATATTTTAACTATGCACATTAAAGGGGAATTCACCATGGAAATAGAAAAGAAATTTTTGGTAGATATATCGGAACTTCATCTTGAAGATTATCCGAAAAAAGAACTTTTACAGGGATATATATTAAAAGATCCAGTAATACGCGCAAGAAAAGAAAATGACGAATACTACCTTACCGTCAAAGGCAAAGGATTACTTGCGCGCGAGGAGATTAATCTCCCGCTGTCCAGCGAGGCTTTCGATAATTTAATTAAAAAAACAGATAACGCAATCATTGAAAAGACGCGTTATCTGATTCCTTATACATATTATTCCGACGTTCAATTGTCAGAGCGCCATGTTACTATCGAACTTGATGTCTTTCACGGCAAGTTATCGGGACTTATCATGGCAGAAGTCGAATTCGATTCAACTGAAGATGCTCGCGAATTCGTCGCTCCTTCATGGTTTATCAAAGAGGTTACTCTTGATTCCCGCTACCAGAATGCCAATCTGGTCGGCTTAAATTTTTCCGAGATTTAACATTTTCTCGCCCTCGGCGATGAAATCTCTTTCATAACTCATATTGCAGTTAGGACCGAATACTATAAGGTCACGTACAGTCTTATTAAAGTCTTCCGTCTCCTCGAAGTGCGGTGCGCTGCAATACTCGTGCTTATCTGCAGACTCTCTTATTGTATCGTCATCAAAGTTTTCACCCGCATTGTGAACCGAACGCGTAAGAATATCTTCTTCAAGCTTCTTTGCGGAACTCTCCGTAGCTTTCTTATAATTATCATAAGTATCCGATGTATTCTTACGAGGCTTACTCTTTGCAGGATTATTCTTTACCGGCTTATTGGTCGGCTTGCTCTGTGTGTTGAATAACGATGTTGCAGGCTTAACAGGCTGCTTCTTTGTCGTAGCTTGCTGCTGTCCGAATGCTGCCGCGCGCATATCATCTGCGGTCATGCCGTCGATTCTTTGATTCGCACGTCTTGATTCTGCATCGTTTTGTGCCGACTTTTTTAACAGAGTAGCTATTAGTATACATACAGCTACCATTGTCATAGGAATAACTGCCATAACGTACCCCCTATTAAATAATTATCTTATAACTTCAAACTTACGATTGGTTAAAATGATACCTTTAAGCTCCTCATATCTTCTATCCGTCGGGCCCTCAGCTATTACGGTATCCATAGATGCCGCAAGCGTATCTATAACCTTATCGGTCATTAGATCAGAAGCAAGTCTTATAATGTTATACTTCTCATCATACGTATCCGCATCAAGAAAAGCATTAATAACATCCATTTCATTCTCAAATATCATATAATCCAACCTTTACACAAATTGTTTTTATTTACGGCCTCGTCTGTCAAGAGAATTACGAAGCCTATCTTGATCTATCCATTTTTGCTCTGCATCCGTTAATTGACCGTAATTACTTCTGTAATCAGAGGTGAACTTTCGCACAAGAGCTATAACTACTGCCACAATTATAGGTGAAAGTAACAACAAAATACCAATAATCAAAAGCATCACATAAACCTCCTTAGTCACAATCCTTTGAATATATTCTACGCATTTTCAATCAATTAGTCGATTAAAAAAGTATAAAATTTATATAAAATCGTAATTAGGCCGCCTGCTTACAACGCATAGTATCTGGTTCTTTTAATAACTTCCGGCAATTCCTCCGGCTTATTTATCGTAAACTTTGCATTTTCAACGCTGCCCATGCCATATGCTGCAAAGATGAACGGCAATTCGTTCTTAAACGCAGACTCCATATCGGTTGCCGTATCTCCTATGTAAATGGCTTTTTTAATGTCACAGCGCTCCATAAGGATTCTTATATTCTCATCCTTAAGTTTTCCCGTTCTTCCGAAGTTCTCAAAATCCTTGAAGTATTCCGCTAACCCCTGGGTTGCAAGAAGCGCTTCGATATATCCTTCCTGGCAATTACTTACTATGTATAAG
>JAGAAH010000021.1 GCA_017615375.1 Lachnospiraceae bacterium
AGTGCGCTGATAAAACCGAATAATTCATTTTTGGGAAAAGTAGGAGCATTTTTAAGTACATATAATTCTGATGCATATCAAGAACTTAAGCTTAAATATAACACCGGTGAGGTTATAACACCTGATTTGGTAGATGCAGCATTCCCGAGAATAACGGTATTTTACAGAAATTTGCCGAATGATATTCTTAAAGGCACTCCTGAAGCAAGTGTTGAAGCGCAGGTTAAGGCATTGGTAAATAGATATAAAGTTATTATAAGTGAAATAGGTAAAGAATTTGATATACCTGCTTCTACCGAACTTATGCCTGCAGATTGTAATGCTGTTGGTCATGATTTTAAAGTGTGGGGAAAGGAAGGCTTTGGATACATTGTAGAAGCGCTTAAGAAAAATGCTAATAGGCAAATTTCTTCAATTGCCAGAGAGTATATCGATATGGTAAGAGGCGAGGTACGAGCATATAAGAGAAAGGAAGAAGCAGAGCGTAGAGCGCGCGAAGAAGCGAGAGAATATGAAGGTTCATCCGGCGGTGGTTTTGTCAGCTCAATGGCAGGTGCATACGTAGGAGCAAAAATGGCAAATAGAGGAACTAAGAAGAGTTCTGATGATAAACCGCATCTTAGAGGAAGCGCAGGTTGTATGAGAAATAAACCACATAATGGTTTTTGCTTTGAATGCCCACACCGTAATGCTTGTGCAGATAGTGATTGGTAACGTTGAAGGAGGAATGTGTCATGCAAATTGATAAAGTACACAATTTTTGTCTTGAAGTAACAATACCGGGAATTCTTAAAGCAGTTGAAAACGATAATGTTTCAAATGCTTTGAATGCAGTTATTAATAGAGCTAGTCTAGATGTTATGGCTGGAGCACGCTACTTAAAAGGTGGGTATGTTGATAATCAGGATTATTATAAAAAGGAATTAAAGAGATTAATAATGGATGGAAAGACGGAATTATCATCTGAAGTATTGATAGATAAACTGTGCAGGAATAGAAACAAGCATAGGGTAAATGTAGGATCAATCCAAAAGCTTGTAAATATGACATTAAAATATTTGTATGTTATTCAAGAGCATGGATTAATGAATGAGTATGCACTGAAGGTAGAATTGAAAAACTGCGATTGTCCGCTTGATAGCAGAATTCTTGAAGAGTTAAGGAAAAGAGAAAAGAAAAAATACACTCCATGGACTAAGCTTGATTCATTAGATGAATATAAGACTATTCAAGATGATATAACGAAATATGTAAAAGAATCAAATCTTGAGTTTGATTTTGATAATTGGAAGAAATAGGGGGTATATGAAATGAAATGTAGTAATTGTGGAGCTGAGTTTGCAGAAGGAGTATTCTGCCCTGAATGTGGAGCTGTATGTGGGGAGAATGTGAATACTAATTCACCGAAGATGGAGGATGGAAGCGAAGGCTGGCCGTTGGTAGATAAGAGAACTGTTTTGCTTTTATCTTTTTTGGGAGGTTGGTTAGGTTTACAGCATTTTTATATGAGACACTATAAAAAGGGAGCTATATATTTGTTATTAGGTGCAACCGGTATTTCATTCTTGCTAAGTATATATGAGGGTTTTACATATCTAAATCAGAGCGATACAGAGTTTCAAGTAAATAATTGTGTAAGATTAAAGTAGTCTAGATTTTTACGAGCACGCGGGGTAATATATGTGACTGAACATTTGCATTACGCACTTAGCGAACACAAGAGCAGTTAGCGAGGAGCTCACACTGTTTGAGCGGCCTCGTCCTGATGAGACGAGGCTAGCGAGTTGTGAGCGACGAACGCTTGAATTACTGCTCGCAGTGTGAGCTTAGTGCAGTAATAGCCGTTCAGGAACGTATATTACCTCGCGTGCTTTGTTATACCAATATGCTCTCATTTGACTTATTCCCTATTCTATGTTATATTCACAATGCTAGTATTTTTTAAAGGAGTGAAATAACTTTTACAATGGACGATGGTAGTCGAGCGCCCTGGATAGTGGCGATCATTTTACTTTTATGTGCGTCTTTCTTTGCATTGGCCGAGACAGCTCTGGCTTCTGCATCTAAGAATAAAATCAAAATAGCGTCAGATCGTGGAGACTCACGAGCTAAGAACGCTCTCTTTTTAATGGACAAGTTTGATGATGCGATAAGTACGCTTCTTATATGCACCAATATTGTCCACATTGCAGCCGCAGCAATAGTTACGGAAGCTGTTGTACGTGCATTCGGCATGTCTGCCGTAACCGCAAGTACATTAATAACAACTATTGTTGTATTCTTCTTTGGCGAGATGTTACCGAAAAGCATAGCAAAAAAGAATAGTGAGAAATTTCTATTGTCAACCGCTACGATTGTCAAGTTCTTTATGTACGTTTTTTTACCTGTAGAAAAGTTCCTGACGTTCATGGGTCAATTGGTTGCTAAGCTTATGAAGGGCGATTCCGAGATATCGGTAACCGAAGATGAGCTTTATGACATGATTGAAGACATGGAGGAGCAGGGACATATCAACGAGGAGCAGTCGGACCTTATATCATCTGCACTCCAATTCGGTGAGCTTACGGTAGAGTCCATACTTACGCCAAGAGTTGATATTGCGGCAATCGATATAGAAGATAAGCCGGAAGACATATATAAGTTTATTAAGAAGCAGAATCACAGCCGTATCCCTGTATATAAGGATACGACTGATAACATAATCGGTATCCTTCAGATAAGAAAGTTCCTTAAGGCATACGTTGAGACGAAAAAGCTCCCGACCACCAAGGCAATTAAGGGAATGCTTGACGACGTATACTATACGCCTATGACGACCAAGATAGATGAGCTTTTACCGCTTCTTTCTCAGAATAAGACGAATATCGCGGTAGTAAC